>CAZBXI010000020.1:0-24047 GCA_964496035.1 uncultured Desulfurococcales archaeon | reverse complement strand
CAGTATACTTCCTAGGAACCTCTTCCCACGGTACATTTAGTTCCTTTGCCCTTCTAATTATTTTATCGTCTATATCCGTGATATTCATTACATGGAATACTCTGTAGCCTTTTAGTTCAAGGTATCTTCTAATGAGGTCGAAGACTATGTATGCTCTGGCATGGCCTATGTGCGTATGATCATATGGTGTTGGTCCACAAACGTACATTCTAACTAGACCAGGTATTAAGGGCTCAAATACCTCCTTTTTCCCTGTTAACGTGTTTGTTACCTTAAGAACCATCTTGACCACGTGTTTTTAACTTAACTCAAAAACCTACATTATGTGAGGAAAGATAAAAACTTGATGCTTGAACGTAATTACTATATATTCAAAAGCATTTTTAGAAATAGATAAATTAACGCTAATATAACATCTCACACAGTCTCTGTAGCAGACTAGGAGGCAAACGCTTATTGACAATAACGCTTGATACAACAGTTAATAAACTACTTAGAAAGGTTAGGATTACAGAAAATTCTGCAATAGTTTTTAAGGACACCGTAGCTTGCGATGGTCATGATGATGAAGCTATTTTACGCATAGTTACTCATGCTCACCAAGATCATTTATGCGGTTTAAGAGAGAGTATTAGGAAAACACCGTTAATAGGTATGACTGAAGCAACTTACGATATTTTGAAGGCATTAGACTACGATATTCCTGAAAATAAAACCTTAATTTTAGATTATGGTAAAGAGGTTAAAATAAAGGATGTAATAGTTTCCCTTCATAAAGCAAAACATATTATTGGCGCCGCTCAAGTACTTGTCATAGACGAGGAAGAGCATAGGCTTGTCTATACTGGAGACTTTAAATTACCTTCAACGCCTATTCTTGAAGCAGACCTTTTGGTTATAGAAGCAACATATGGGAATCCAAGCCATGTAAGACCTTTTAAATACGAAGTTGAAGACTTATTTGCTGATCTTGTGAGATCAAGTTTAGCTAAAGGTCCAGTCTACGTTTTCGGATATCACGGAAAAATACAGGAGGCTATGGAGATTCTAAGATCTAAAGGTATAGATGCTCCCTTCATAGCGCCACGGAAGGTGTATAGAGTTACTAAAGCAGCTATAAAGCACGGGTTACAGGTTAAGGAAGTATTTTATTACAGATCGTTCGAAGCAGATGAAATTATTAAGAGTGGGTGGTATGTTTTCTTTGCACATTTAAGCGCAGCAAGAACATATAGTAGCCGTTCCGCAGTAAACATAGTTCTCTCCGGATGGGAATTTACTGAGCCCCTTAGGCAAATTAATGAGAAAACATATTTAGTTGCTTTAAGTGATCATGCGGATTTTGAAGACTTGCTAGAATATGTTAAAAGGTCTAGGCCGAAAGTTGTTATTACCGATGCTTCTAGAGAGGGATCGGCCTACATGCTAGCTAGAGAGATTAGGAAGAAACTCTCAATACCTGCAATAGCCCTACCGTAACACCGTAAACCATTTAAACATCTTCTTTAAAGCTAAGGTAATTGGGGTAAGGAAGTTGGGGTCTCGATGATAACAGCGATATTTAGGGATCTCTGCCCAAACTGTGGTGGACCCATTTCTTCTGAAAGACTTGAGTTAGGTTTACCTTGTGAGAAATGCTTACCTCACATAGAAGATAAATTCCCTCGAATTCGTGGTAAACTATCTAGGGTTTGGGAAATAGAGAAAGGTGTTAGAGAGATAGATGAACTTTTTATTAGAGCTATAGGCTCCCGTATGTGGGGTCTTCAAAGATTATGGGCTAGGAGATTTCTTAACAAAGAAAGTTTTGCTATGGTTGCTCCTACAGGCAGCGGTAAAACAACAATGCAAATAATTCTAAGCTTATATGCTGCTGATAGAGGTCAAAGAATTTTAATAATGCTTCCTACAAGTCTCTTAGCGCATCAGGTTCATCAGAAGGTTTTAGAGTTAAGATCGAAACTCGGCTATAATGACGTGCTTGTATCGGCATACCATAGCCTGCTTACGGATAAGCAAAAACGATTAGAACTAGAAAACGTAGTCAATGCATCAATAATAATCACTACACCGATAAGTTTAATGAAGAGAGAGGAACTTCAGCAGCCGATAAACGTTGCTTTCATAGATGATGTTGATAGTTTTCTTAGAAGAAGTAAAAGCGTAGATGTAGTGCTTAGAATGCTTAACGTTACGCCGGAGGAAGTAGCGCTTATTGAGAAAGCACAAAAAATGGAAAGCGAGGCAAGGAAACTAGCGAAAGAAGACCCTGAAAAAGCGAGGCAGCTTGTAAGCGAAGCTGCTAAGTTAAAAACAGATGTTAGGCTCAAAGTTAAGGGCCAAGTAATAGTAAGTGGAGCTACACAAACAGCTAGGAGAACGAAAAGAGTACGTATACTTAATGCGCTTTTCGGGTTTACTGTAGGAGGAAAGGTTGAAGTTGGAAGAAACATCGTTGACATGTACATTAAGCCTCCTAAAGAACTTTTCGAAAAAACCATAGTTGACGTAGTTAAGAAGCTGGGTACTGGAGGATTAGTTTTCGTACCTATGGATAAAGGGGCAGAGTATGTTAAAAGAATAACGGACGTATTGAAACAGCATGGAGTAAATGCTGAAGCATATCTTGGAACAAGAAGAAGATTGTTTGAAAAATTCATAGTAGGAGATGTTGACGTTCTTGTAGGCATAGCCTCCTATAGAAGTCCTTTAACCAGAGGAATAGATTTACCTGAAAGAGTAAGGTATGCTGTTTTCACAGGAGTACCTAAGTTCAGATTAAGAATTAGTTTTGAAGAATTCCATCCCAGTAGATGGCTAATATTGCTAAATGAAATCAGAGATGCAGTTTATGAGAAATATCCATACGAGTTCGACAGAGTCCTAGGCGGCCTAATAAAAGTTAGGCTTGCTACAAGAGACACCTTAGAAGCAGTTAGAGAAGCTTTAAAAACAGGAAGAACACTTACAGGATTCCCTGAGTTCGTAAGAAAGGTTGCTGAAGACTCACTTAACTTCCTAATTAAAGTAATTGAGGATGAAGAAGTTAGAGAAAGACTTAGAAGAAGCGAAACAATAACCTTCGGGGAGAAAGCTGGCGAATACTTCTTCATAATACCCGACGCTACGGCGTATATACAGGCTAGTGGTAGGACAAGCAGACTATATGTTGGAGGAATAACTAAGGGGATAAGCGTATTAGTTATCGATGAAATAAAAGCTTTTAATGCTCTCATAAGAGATCTCAAATGGCTCCTTGAAACAGTCGAATTCAGAAAGTATGAAGAAGTAGATATCGACAAACTCATGAGAGAAGTAGATGAGGATAGGAGGAAAGTTAGGCTTGCGCTAGAGGGTAAGCTTAAAACGAAAGAAAGAGAGCTAATGAAGACAACACTCTTCATAGTGGAATCACCTAATAAAGCAAGAACAATAGCGAGGCTTTTCGGTAGGCCTACAAGGAAAACCGTAGGAACACTTCAAACATTTGAAGTACTGACTGAAAACAGGTTAATGATAGTAACAGCTACTGGTGGCCACATATTAGATCTTGTAAGTGATGAAGGACTTTTTGGCGTAAATGTTGTAGATAGAGTATTTCAACCAGTGTATAAGCCTATTAAGAAGTGTATTAGATGTGGAAGAGATGTTCCCGAAGAAGAAAGTACTTGCCCCTATTGTGGCGGTAAAGTACTTATTGAAAGTAAGCCCGTAATCAAAGCTTTAAGACATTTAGCTGCACAAGTCGATGAAATTCTTGTTGGCACAGATCCTGATAGTGAAGGAGAGAAAATCGCATGGGATGTGACATTACTTCTAAAACCCCTCAATAAAAACATTTGGAGAGTAAGATTCCATGAGGTAACTAGGAGAGGTCTTATTGAGGCGCTAAACAATCTTTCAACAATAGATAAGAACATGGTTAAAGCGCAAATAATTAGAAGAATTGAGGATAGGTGGATTGGTTTTAGTTTGAGCCCTATTTTGTGGAAGAGGTTTGGAATGCACTGGCTATCAGCAGGAAGAGTACAAACACCAGTACTAGGATGGATTGTTGAAAGGACAATGAAAAACAAAAGGAAAGCAGAGCTTATAACAATTAAGCTAAAGGGGGTTAATCTAAGTTTAACGTTTAAAGCTCCTAAAGGATTAGCTGAGAAAATAGGGAAACAAGGCAAAATAATTATAGAGAACATTAAAGACGAAATTGTCGAAATAAATCCACCACCACCATTCACTACAGACGCTATGCTGGCAGAGGGTTCGAGAATACTTGGGCTACCTGCTCCTAAAATAATGGACTCTGCTCAAAGGCTTTTCGAAGCAGGATTGATAACATACCATAGAACAGACAGTACTACAGTAAGTGGCGTGGGCATAGGGTTAGCTAAAGACTATATTACGAGAGTTTATGGAGCAAAATATTTCAAAGCCAGAAAATGGGAGAAACCTGGAGCTCATGAGTGTATAAGACCTACAAAACCCCTAGATTCTAGACAAATAAGATCTCTAAGAGCAGCTGGGGTTCTTCGATTAGCAGTACCATTAAGACCCGAAGACTATAAACTCTACGACATAATATTTAGAAGGTTCATAATAAGTCAAATGGCTCCAGCAAAGGTTATGAAAAGAACATTCACATTAAGATTCGAAGATTTTACAAAAGAATTCACATTCTTAACGAAGATCATAGAGGAAGGATTTCTCAGACTCTCTAAAACGTTTGTACATGAAGAAGTAAGCAAGTTAACCAGTGGTGAATATGAGATAGAAGAATTGCAGGTAAAGTTGATACCTGAGTACCCACTATATACCTACGGCGAAGTAGTAGAAGAAATGAAAACAAGAGGTATAGGTAGACCTTCAACATACGCTAAAATACTAAGCATTTTGAGAAGACGAGGATACATACTTGAAGTAGGCAAAGGAAAACTTGTAGCTACGAATAGAGGAAAGCAGGTATTCGAGTATCTCATCAGGAATTTTGGAGAACTAATAAGCGAGGAAAGAACTAGGAAACTTCAAGAAGTAATAGATATGGTGGAATTAGGCAAAGAAGATATAACAAGAGTATTGAATGAATTCTATAGAGAAACGTGTAATATAATCATTAAAGCTAAGAGAGAAGGAGTAACTTATCCTACAGAAACTCCCATATTCGAAAAACTATGCTTAGAACACTCATAAATTAACTCTTTACTGAAGTAAGCTGAAGAACCTAATCTCGTAGTACTATCAGGAGGATGGGAGCATAGCTAAAAATAACCCCTATAGAAGTAGAATAGAGGCCCTAATTAAAGTATGGAGTGAAATAACGTCATCTAATAGAAAGGATTGGTCAAGAGAAGAAGTAATGGACCTACTTATGGCAGAATACTCTAAAAGGAGAATAGAACCACTAAGAGGTAAAGCAAGACCTCCTGATATATTTGAAAAAGAGCTATCAAGCCTATACTTCATAGGGAGATATGGTTTAGGTTTATTCGAGGAGTACCCTGAAATATTTAGTGGCTCTCTAGACCATGAGTTAAGGGTAGATAATATTGTTAAGCAATTGAAAGAGCAGGGTGTGGAAAAGCTAAGTTTAAGAAGTATCTTGGGCGATATCAAAAAAGAACAATTGATAAAGATTTTAAGAGTGCCTTTCACCGGAGTAGTATTAGGATTTTTAAGTGAAGATATATTCACGAAGTTCTTGGAGAAAATATTAATTGAATATCCTGAACATGAACAAACCATACGTAACTATAAAAAGTTCTACATAGCCTTCCGCGTAGCAGAAGCGATAGCTAAAGGAGAGATAAGGAACAAGCTAATGAAAGAGGCGCTAAAGAGGGCAATAGCTGTTAGAGTAGATGCTGCTAAAAACCTACCGAGTGATAAGTACATATACACTATCGCGTTTGAAGTGTTTAGGGTGCCTCCTAAAATATTGAAGAGAGTGCTTAGTGTACGAGGGGAGAGCAAGGAAGAACAAGACGAAAAATCAAGTAGTGATTTATTGAAATTCGAACCTTAAGGGTTCTAGAAAAGCATAGGTTCAATAGTCACCTAAATATTTTACAAGAGAAATATTTTAAATAATATCGCTTAAATCTTCCAATATAGCTTACATCATAGGTGATACATTGTGGCAACGCCTAAAATAAGGTTTTACACGTATAGAGGACCATTTAGTAACATTATACCAGTGAATGTTTTTGAAATAATAAACGCTGATCTTTGCTCATACTGCGGTTTTTGCACAGCAGTATGCCCGACAAAAGCAGTAAACTATATTTTTGAAGAACCAGATCATCCGGTGATAACTGAAGATGCCTGCGTATATTGTAGTCTATGCTCTATGGTGTGTCCACAAGTTGCTATGAAAAAGGAAATGTTCATAGAGCCCCCAGCACCTAAAGAAAAATACTTAGCTAGAACAAAAATTGAGGCCCTGGGTAAAGTAGCTCAAGACGGTGGTGTAACGTCTTCTTTAATAATAGCAGCGCTTGAAGAAGGTCTAATCGACGCAGCATTCCTTGTTGCAAGAGATGAGTATTGGAGACCTGTACCTATCATAGCTAAAACAAAAGAGGATGTTATTAAAGCTGCAGGAAGCAAGTATGTTTATAGCCCCGTAAATCACTTACTTGAAACCCTAGCATATACTCATCCAGAATTAAACAGGGTTTTAGCTGTTGGTTTGCCTTGTCAGATAAGAGCTATACAAAGGGCAAGAGAAGTTGGGCTAAGAAAATTTGTTAGTAAGATAGCATACACCATAAGCATAATGTGTTCTGAAAATTGGCAATGGAGTAAGATGCTTGAAATGATGAAGTCGGCTGGAGTAAAGCCAGAGGAGGTTGTAAAGAAAAACATTAAGACGAAATTCTTCTTCTACCTAAAAGACGGTAGAACTGTAGAATACTCGTTAAAAGATGCAGCTAAATTCTTAACCCCAGCTTGCAGACATTGCCCAGAATTCTTGTCCTATTACTCTGACATTACAGTAGGTGCTTTAGGACTAATAGGATGGAATGCGGTACTGATAATGAACGATAAAGGCGAAGAGCTATGGAAAGCAACGGTGGAAAGAGGCTATGTAGAGTATCAACCATTACCCGAAGAGAGATGGACCAAGATTGTAAAGTTTGATAAAAGAAAGAAAAGGAAGGCATTAAAGTTCATAGCAGCATTTTACGGGTTAACGGAGGAGGTTGAAGCTATTAAGGCTTTAAAGAAGAAAGCAGCAGAGGCTAAGAAAGAAACTAAATAGTTAAAGTTCTTCTAAAAACCTTTTTAAGTATTCATCCATAATTTTATGTTCTCCAATGTGTTTATTGAAATCACTAATAAACATGTAAATCCATACAGGAGCGTAAAGGCCAGCACTTAATATGGAAAGTACTAAGTGTAGTACGCTTCTCTTTTTAACCACATAAGTCTTAACTTCAGAACCGAAAACAGATAATTCACTAAAGAGGCTTATCATTCTTTCCTCTCTTTTAGAGTGCTTGTAGAAATCATTATGTACTATGTAGGATGCTAGTAAGCCGAAAAGTCCAAATGATATAGCTGAAGCGATAATCCATAGAAAGACGTTCCTAGGTTTCTCCTCTCTCTTAACCTCCTCTAACATATTCCTTATCAGTGAGACTTTGAGCTGAAGGTCATTTGCTAATGGTTTAATACTTATGATTTTTAATATTTCCGAGAATATGAAGTACATTTTAGCAAAATGCCAGTTTCTTCTTTGAATGATGAGGTAGGTAAAATAGACGGCAAGAATACCTAAAGCGTAGATACTCCATGTTACTGGAGTTATTACCTCTTCTAATACTCCATGGCCTACTTCTAACATTTTAAGAAAGTTCATTATAGATGCTAATATTGAAAGAGCAAAGTATAATCCTATAATAATAGGCCATGCCAGTGAGAGTTTCTTTTCAAACTTCCTAGACAATTTAATGACATTATTGAGTTTTTCTACAGCCATTGCTCTAAACTCCACTATAACTATTCTTATATGATAGATTATTTAAAACACTTATTTAGGTAGATACTCACAATATTACATGCGAATTCCCCCAATTATTAGTGTTTGGAAGGATTGATATTATGGTTAAGGCATTAATTTTAGCTGGAGGTTTCGGGAAAAGGCTTAGACCATTAACACAGGAGCGCCCCAAGCCTCTTATCGAAATTAAAGGTAAACCTATCCTCGCATGGCAATTTGAATGGTTGAGAAAAAGTGGTATCGATGAGGTTATTTTAGCTGTAGGTTATTTGAAAGAAAAAATTATTGAAGAAATAGGTAGCGGTAAAAGGTTTGGTGTAAAGGTAGGCTATGTTGTTGAAGATGAGCCCTTAGGAACAGCTGGAGGTCTGAAAAACGCCGAACATGTGCTGAAGAATGAGAAGCACTTCTTCGTCCTTAACGGGGACATTATAACTAACTTAGACCTTAAAAGGCTAAGTGATGCTTTAACTGATGATATTGTAGGAGCTATTGCTGTGGTTCCCTTAAAATCACCATACGGTATAATAAGGTTTAATACGGAAACAGGGAAAATAATGAGTTTTGTGGAGAAACCCGTACTTCGAGAATACTGGATTAATGCCGGTGTCTATTGTTTAACACCCAGAATTTTTGAGTATTTACCCGAGAAGGGAGATATAGAGCAAACAGCGTTTCCAATACTAGCTGAAAAAGGTCTTCTAAGGGCAGTAGATTACACTGACGTTCTTTGGAAGAGCATCGATACACATAAGGATGTTGAAGAGGCGGAGAAACTACTTTCAAAATATTCTATTACATGAGGTCAGCTGGGTAACCGCGTTACATCATCTAATCATACTCCCCGAAAATTCATCATCCGTTATAGAAAGTAATCAGTTAAGGGGATTTAAGCTTTAATGTCCGTTAAGAAATGCTTATAAGTACTAACTCTAACATATTATGTTCACGGCCGTTTCCGCTTAGTTAAGCCATGTAGGTGCTATTTATTGTTTGAGCAACTAGGAGAACTCATTTACGTTTACGGTCCTTTAGGTGTATTTCTGGTTTCTTTCCTAGGTAACGTTATACCTTACTCTACAGTACCATACCTCGTATTTGTTGTACAGTACGGCGTGGCCATAGGTAATCCTCTGATCCGCATAGGAATAGCTATTCTCGGGGGATTAGGTGCTGCTTTAGGAAAAGTCATAGTACTGCTAATAGGATTTGCAGCAAGAAAAGTTATTCCTGAGAAAACTAAGAAAAGTATGAAACTATTCATGAAACTCGCAGGTAAAAGCGTATTTGTAGCTGTCTTAATTTTCGCTGCATCACCTCTGCCTGACGATATACTTTACATACCATTGGGTGCTATGGGTTATAGCCCGTTTAAATTCTTTGCAGCAGCGGTCATAGGAAAAACCATCATAACCTATATGGCACTACTTTTCGGAGGCATTATAAGGCTAATTGTGGGAGAGTCATCCGTTCTAGCAGCTATAGTATCTCTCATAGCAACTATTGTGCTTCTCCTAATATTAGTTAAAGTAAATTGGGAAAAAATAGTTGAAGATATTACTTTTAAAGGCTGGAAAGAGTTTTTGAAGAAAATTATTAGAAACCCGCTAGCTTACATTAAGAAGTAAATTTTGAAACACATGTTTCGGGACTTTTATCCCCATTTTTCTTAGTGTTGATGCTATAGCGATTAAGGTTACATAAATATTGTCTAACGTAGCTGAGGAGCCCATGTGACCTATTCTTACAGCTTTTCCCCGAAGCTCGCCATACGTCCTAGCTATGAGAACTTTAAAATCACTCCATAGTCTGTCAGTAAACTCCTTATCGGATATTTTTGCAGGAACGTAGAATGCTGTAACAGTTGGGGAAGCGATATTATGGTCTTTTACGACAAGCTCTAGACCCAGTTTCTTTAAATAATTTCTGAGAGTATTAGATACTTTTTCATGTCTTTTGAATACGTTTTCAAGACCTTCCTCAAATAGTATATTTATGGCCTCTCTAAGACCATATAATAGATTAACCGGAGGAGTTGATGGTAGATAACCCCGTTCTTCCCAGTAACTTATCCATGCTTTTAAATTCATATAGTAGCTTCTACCTTCTCTCCTTTCTAAAATGTCTAAAGCATTTTTCCCTAGCGCAATAATGGCTAAGCCAGGCGGCATATTCAAAACCTTTTGTACACCAAAAATCAGTACATCCGCATGACCCTTTCTAATACTTATAGGTATCGCTCCAATAGTTGAAACGCAATCAACAATTATTAATGCATTACTATAGCTTCTAATAGTTTCAGATAAGCTTTCAAGGTTAAAGAGGGCGCCTGTAGAGGTTTCGCAATGTGTTAAAACGACAAATTTAGTGTCAGGATTTCCCTTGAGAAACTTCTTAACATCTTCATCACTAACTGTGTTACCTACATTCGCTCTTAGGATATTTACTTTCTTCGAATACAATTTTACCATGTTAGATAACACGTCACCAAAAAACCCTGCCGATAAGACGAGAACCTTATCATGATCTCCTATAAGTGACGATAATGCCGATTCAAGGCCTACCGTGGCGCCGCCACCCATAATTACTGCTTTTCCGTTGGAATCAGCGAGCTTCATAACAAGTTTCAAATCTTCTCCATATATTTTATCATATGCAGGCAGTAGAGCCTCCTTCGAGGTTATGGCTTTAATTATCCTTTCCGGGATAGGCGTAGGGCCAGGAGTCATGATGTATTCTCTACTAGTAAACATTGGAAAACACCATCAGCCGGTTGATCCTTCCTCACACATCGGCCTGGAAAGTACTCATCACCTAGCAGTAACAATATAAGCCTTGAGCGACATATAAATTTATGCCGCGCAGTACCGAACACTTCATGAAGAAGCTTACAAGGGATGAGCTTAAGCGATGATGCAGATGAGCGCGGCTAATGAAAATAAATAATATAACCTATTTTACCAAGCAATATGCTAGTTTATGCTAGAATGGTAGTTCTACAATGTTTAAGCCCATAATATTAAAAGTGGTCCCTGAGAAGCCCGATATAGAGAGGATAAAAGAAGCAGCTATGATTGTAAAGTCTGGAGGAGTAATAGTCTATCCAACAGATACCGTTTACGGGTTGGGAGCGAATCCTCTCAATGAAAAAGCTGTATTACGAGTTTTCAGAGTTAAGGAGAGAGATTTAAGTAAGCCCTTACCAGTTCTAATAAATAAATTGGAAGAAGGATTTAAACTTGGCATATTTAATAGCAGAGCTCTTAAGTTAGCTAGGAGATTCTGGCCTGGACCATTAACAATTATAGTTAAGAGAAAGGAGCACATACCATCAGTAGTAACAGGCGGTAAAGAAGGTATTGGGCTAAGAATACCGAATTACGAAGTAACTTTAAAGCTTATAGAACTATGTGGAGGAGCCATTATAGGTACAAGCGCTAATAAATCAGGGTTTAAAGCTGCGAAATCAGCTGAAGAAGCGCTGAGAATCCTTAATGGAAAAGTTGATTTAATACTTGATGCAGGTCCTTCGCCTGGAGGAGTACCTTCGACAATAGTGGATGTAACAGGAGATATGGTGAAGATTATTAGAATAGGTCCAATAATGCCCAATGAAATAGAGGAAGCATTAGGTGAACCCGTTGAAGTCGTACCTAAACCCTCTAGAATTAAGAGAAAATAGGGAGAAAATAGCATATATGTTGCGAAACAGCGGATTCTATGTGAGATTGCATGCCTATGATTATTTGGTAATGGCGCATGGAAAAATTATATGTACCATACATTTACTACCAAGATACAATGAGTGCTACATAAACATAAGCTCTATAGTTAAAGATGACAGCGAGCGATACTTAGACAAAATTGTTAAAGTAATAAGGAGCATAGCACCTGAAGCAAAAATATACTTGAAGAAGAAAACGTAGAATTATTTTAGGGATTAATAATGACCAAAACAGGAACTTATAACGTAACAATTATAGTTGACCACGTGGTTAAGGAAGAACTGATTAAAGTTATCAAAGATGTCTGTAAAAGCGTTGAATGCCGCCTTATTGTATACTATAAGCAAGGATTAGACATAGTATATGTGAAAAATGTGCTTGAAAAAGAGGGATTTAAAATACTCTTTACTAAGGAGATTGAACAAGATGAAAAAATAACGTTTGGGGATATAGCTATAATCCTATCTCGTATTTCCAATGCTGGCAAGTTATATGATTGTTTCAAGCTTAAAAACTTAAATGTACCTGTAATTTTCATTTTAAAATAAAACACAATTTATCAAAGTTAGATTTATCTAAAAAAGTTACATAGGTTATCGTGTAGTAGGTGTCTCAATTGTCTCTATCAAGAACTATGCAGGAATATTTGAAGACCATATATAGACTAAAGGTTGAGCAAAAGAAGAAGGTTATACGAGTTAAGGAAATAGCTTCAAATCTGAAAGTTACTATGCCAAGTGTTACGGATGCTATGAAAAAGCTTTCAAAAATGGGTCTTGTTCACTATGAGAAGTATGGATACATTGATCTTACTGAAAAAGGTGAGCAAATAGCTAAAGAGCTTTATGAAAGATGGAGAGTTCTTAAACATTTATTGAAGGACATTCTAGAAATACCTGAAGATATTGCTGAAAAGGATGCATGTAGGATAGAACATGATTTATCACCTGAAACTGCAGGTAAAATAGCGCTCCTAACTTTATTCATTGATAACTGCTTTAGCGAGGAATACAAAAACAAGTTGAAGAGATTCATAAACACCGGATTATGTTGATTACAGTTCGTTTTTGAGGTTTGAAACCATGGCTAAAGCGGATAAAGTGGTTAAACGTGATTTAAAGAATTTGGTATTTCTTATCGAATCTCTTGACGCTTATCGTGTAGGCAAAATTAAATCTATTAAGGCTATAGAGGACGCGTACTATGGACTTTCGTTTAACGTCCCTCTTAAATGGAAGTCTATAAGAAGGATTTTGGAAATTGTTCTTCGATACCCTTTAAAAGATGGGAGAATGTTTAGGTGGTATAAAAGACTTAGTAGGTCTAAGTACTTGATTTACGCTGCGGTTCCTATATTGTTCATAAGCGCCATTATAGCATATTTGCCAGGCTATGGCATATTGCCCTACCTACTGCTTTTAGTAGGATTAGTTGTAGTTTATTCATCAGCAATAATGAATATTGTTGGTGTAAGGAAAATCCATAGATTCTACGAAGAACATTTAGACGAACTAAAGTCTAAAACTACTAAGTTAAGAAGTGCTGTTCAAGTATTAATAAATGCTATGAGAGAATTGATATCGAAGTACAGTTTAGATCCAGCAAAGTATGCTCTCAGATTATATAACGCAGATTACGAAGGCATAGAAGTTCTAGCTGAACCTGGAAAGTATAGGAAAAAGTATCTATGTATTGTAAAGGTCACTAAGGAGAGGAAAACTAAGGTTCAGGAAGCTTAAATAGCTGATTTAAAACGTATTCTCTGATTTCTTGCAAACTAGGTAATGTTCTTATAAGCTTGCCATTACTTATGAACTTCACCATTAACGGTTTAAGTTCTGCACTACACTTAGTACACATAGGTTTCTCTTCTTCGCTAAGTAAACGTATTGCACGCTCATTAATGTGATTAGGACACACATATAATTGCTTTGCTCCAGGAAGCTTTCCTCTCTTTGACACATAATGCCATTTACCATTCTTAAAGACTTCCACAACATCAGCACTTATATCTATAGATTTAGGGAAAGCTATAGAGGTACCGACACCAAATCCGTCTGCTACTTCTCTAAGTTCTTTAATGTTTTCTTCGTTTATTCCACCACTAATGAATATTTTCACATGTTTAAATCCGTGAATATCAAGTGTCCAACGTACCTCTCTAGCTATTTCCGCCATGTTACCTCTCCTACTACTTGGAGTATCCAGTCTTACCCCGTAGAGTTTTTCTCTTAGAAGCTTAGCCGCCATTAGAGATTCTATTCTCTCATCATAAAACGTATCAACTAAAGCTATCCTCGGCACGTTCTCGGGCATCACTTCATCGAAAGCTTTCCATGCATCTTCTTGGCTACCGAAAACTATTATTAGTGCATGGGGCATAGTTCCTATAGGTTTTAAGCCTAAATATTTCTCACTTAAAACCCCGGAAACTCCGTCAACGCCGCCTATGTATGCTGCTCTATCAGCCATAGGCTGCAATATAGGGTGTAGAGCTCTTAGACCGAAGAACAAGACCGTTTTGTCTCTAACTATTCTCTTAATTCTAGCAGCTGCAGTTGATATACTACTATAATGTCTAAGAATTCCGAGAAGCGGTGTTTCTAAAGTAGCTATATCAGCATAGTTACCTTCAATAACCATTAAAGGTTCATTAGGTTTAAATATTGTACCTTCAGGTAAAGCCCATACATCAACAGGTTTTCCTTCCAAAACTTTCAATACTTCTTCAAGCCCTGAAAAGACCGCCCAATCATAGCCTTTAGGTAAACTTGTAGAATGAAATTCCATCCTAACTTTAACATTAGCTAACCCTTTTTCCTTTAAAATTCTCTTAGTCCTTATGAAATATACGTCCGTAGCCTTTCCCTTAACAACTTCTTCTTCCTTAGCAACATAAAACCTCATAAATTACACCTTCAAATATCCATTTCACATTTAAATGTAAGGGTTAAATTTAAGTTTATTGAAAACAAAAGTCAGCATAGATGATGAAGCTCTGCCGCTTAATGATAGGTGATTAAGCGAACTCCCAACTGAAATACTTATCATAAAACTCCTCAGCCTTAACAACATCTTCAACAGTATTTATGTTGTGGAAAACTATTTCAGGTATTGGTGTTAACTCGTAAACATTCACATAGCATGTTTTCATATAGCTTAACGGTTCTCGAGCTCTCCTTCTACCCTTAACCAGTGCTTCATAAGAAT
This sequence comes from uncultured Desulfurococcales archaeon, assembly GCA_964496035.1. Lineage (GTDB taxonomy): Archaea > Thermoproteota > Thermoprotei_A > EX4484-217-1 > EX4484-217-1 > EX4484-217-1. The sequence goes on along the minus strand of CAZBXI010000020.1, from coordinate 9,113 downwards.
ACTTTACCAAAGGTTCTCTCCTATACGATGCAACTAAGGGCTCAATATAACCATTGGGCCACGTGGGTATTACAGCTTCATACCCGTTGAGCTTCTCTAATAGTTTTTTAGCTAAATTCAATTTAACAAAGGGGTAGTCTGATGCAATTATGAATAATTTAGAGTAACGTGCTTTCATAGCTCCAGTATATATAGCAACTAATGGGCCATCCCGAAACATTGAAGTATCTAAGGTAAAAACTACATCTTTATTCCTTAAAACATGCTCAAGAAGGCTTCTTTGCTCCTCATTCTTTACAACCACGATTATCTCATTAAACAATTCCTCTAAATTCTCGATAACTATTTTAATTAGTGGTTTATTCTTTAACCTGATTAGCGGCTTATACATTGAACATAGTCTTTGAGAAAGTCCGCCAGCAAGAACTACGAGACTGTACATTTCCTTAACTCTCTATGTTTCAGTATTTTCTTCTTAGCGATTTAATATAGTTCATGAACCTCAATACTCTACCGTAATCAACAGGATTTTCTGTTTTTCCGTCTTTCTTGAAAAATGACCCTATAATAAATCCGTCAGCTATTTTCCAAAACCTATCTATGTTTTCAATGTTTACACCGCTGCCTACGATAACTGGTTTTAATACCGCCTTTTTCACTCTAAATAGTTCCTCAACATCTACTTCTGCTCCTGTCCTTAGCCCGGTCACTATTAGTGCGTCAGCTAAACATCTTTCTGTACAGTCTTTAGCAATTTCCTCAATGGCTCTTCTATCTAGGGAATATGCATGCTTGACATTTATATCTGCTAGTACCTTAATTTGCGCTCTTAGTCTTTCCCTTAAACCTATAAGTTCTCTTGCAATAGGGTAGATTACTCCTTCAGACGATATAAGTACTTGACATAGATTATTAACTCTTATGAAATCAGCGCCAATATTGTATGCTATGGCAAACGCTTCTACACCCGAATTTCGGAGAATATTAACTCCTAAGTATATGTCATTAAATTTTCTTCTTACTTCGTACGCTACTATTGTAAATGCTGTTAAAGTTAATGGATTTTTAACACGAATGGTGAAGGGCTTATCACCATAGTTTTCCACAATAATTCCATCAACTCCTCCTGTGTAAAGAGCTTCTGCATCCTTTAGTGCTCTTTCTAATATTTCCCCTAAATCTCCTTTATAAAGAGGCGTTCCAGGAAGGGGTTTTAGATGGACAACACCTATAATGGGTTTTTCTATGTCTTTAAATAGTGATGCATTATTCATGCTGATTAACCTTAATGAAAACTAAGAGAGTAATTTCTATTAAACCTTAAAGATAGTTAACCACATAGGGTATCACATTTTGACTGCCTCATGCCTAAGAACATATGGCAAGAAAGATTTGGAGGTTGCCGAATACCCCTTTGAGGTCTTGTACCCTAAAGAGGTTCTTATTAGAGTTAAGAAGGTACTATTAACTCCGTTAGACTTACGCATAATAGACGGCAAAATTGTTCCTAGAACTTCTAGTCCATATATACTTTCAAGTATAGCCTTAGGCGTTGTAGTTGATAAGGGAGTTAATGTTCAAGATTCCATTATGGGAAAAAATGTTGTAATAGGTCCCGAATGTAGAAATAAGCTTTTCGCCTATGATGTTAAAGGACTAGCTAGAACCTATGCTGCGGTAAGCATAAACTGTGTTGAGGCCTTGTATGTCAAACACTTAGAATCAGTGTTGCTAATTATTCCTCTCATTAACAAGATAATTAACGTTTTGAAGGCCTTAAAGAAGAAGGCAATAATAACGTTTGATAACTGTCTTTTCAATATTATTTCTCAAGCGCTTAATATCTTAAACATGCAGTATAGTATTATAGGAGAACATACTTTAGAAGTCATTTGCGGCAGTAAGGAGAATAATACAAAGATAAACATAAGTTTTGACTATAGGGAGGACATCATAGCAAATGACGTATGGAATATTTCGTGCTTAAGAAACACATCGTTTAATTATAATGTTGCAAAATGCTTAGATAAAATTAGATTACATGAAATTTTAACCGAAATAAGTGTTGATGATATTGATAATTTAGGTTTAAAATTCTTGGTAAAAGAAATGCGTAGGAAACTTGTTGTTATTACTTTCTAGTCTTCTTAAACATTCCACGGCCAAGTCTCTTATGTGCCTCAGCAAGATGCCCCGCAGATAATGCTGCGAGCAGGCTTAGTTCCCCAGCTAAGACAGCTGCTGCCACTATTTCCGCAAACTTCTTAGCATTTGTTCCTGGGGGATTTCCTGAACCATAAACTCCCATTATCTGCAACGCCTCTCTTTGTGTAGGTAACCGTGTTCCACCACCCACTGTCCCAACTTCTAAGCTTGGTAGTGTAACTGAAATGTATAGGTCTTCACCAACTAGTTCAGCCCATGTGTATCCCATGCTACTTTCAACTACTTGAGCTGCATCCTGACCTGTTGCTATGAATATCGCTGCTACAATGTTAGCGTAGTGTGCGTTAAAGCTTAAACTTCCTGCCCTAGCTGACCCTAAAAGATTCTTTCTTGTATTCACCTCAACGATATTCTTAGGTGTGGTTTTAAGAACTTCTTTTACTATGTCTTTTTTAATTATTGCCTCTGCAATTACTGTTTTTCCTCTACCAAATAACATATTCATTAACGAAGGCTTCTTATCTACGCATAAATTACCGCTTAAAGATAGGCATTTAAGACCGAGATTATTTTCTATGTACTTGCATGCCTTATCTGTAGCTATGGTTACCATATTCATGCCCATAGCATCGCCTGTACTATAAATGAACCGTAACCACACATTATTACCTACTATGAAGGGATCTATTCGTAAAAGCTTACCATGCCTTGTTGTGGATTCTGCTTCAGTTTTTATCTCTTCAAAATGTTCTTTCACCCACTCAACAAGCTCAACTGCTTCTTCAATACTTGAGGTCCTAAATAGAGGGGCTCTACTCATGGAATCATTTAGGATTTTTACTTTAGCTCCGCCGCTTAGTGTTATTGCTTTACATCCTCTATTAATACTGGCTACTAACGCTCCTTCTGTTGTAGCTAGCGGGATATAGAATTCTCCTTTAGCATAGTCGCCAAAGATTTTAAGAGGACCTGCTATTCCAAGAGGTACTTGTATCGCTCCTATGGGGTTTTCTATGTTTCTCCCTACGACTTCATTCCATTCTATTGTTGTAAATCCTATGTTAGCTAACTGTATGTTAAGCATTTTTTCCAGAACAAGCCTTCTTACTAAAACAGCTATATTGCTGTTCCCAAGTACTTCATCAAGTTCATGAAGCTTTATCTCGCCGCTTAAAACTTTACTTACAATATTTTCGAGTTCTTTATTGGACGTCATGGTGGATATTCTCCTCGAACATAAATTTCTCTATACTGGTTTAAATTTAATACCATACTTTATGAGACCAATCTTCCCATCTTCGCATATTTTCCTTAGAACAGCTTTTACCCTCATACCCATCTTAACGTTTTCCGGTTCAACATCAGTTAATTGAGCTAATATTTTAATCCCTTCTTTAAGCCTAACTATAGCGAAAACTATGGGAGCATATTCTCTATATCCTTCGAGAACAATGTATTGTATAGTATATGTTAGTACCTCGCCTTCTCCACTAAGTTTTCTTCTAAAAAGATTCTTATTTCCGCAATTATCGCATATGGGTCTTGGTGGGTAATGTATTTTCCCGCACTTATTGCATACTGTGGCTTCAAGTAAGTAGTGTGCTTTAATTTCCCTCCAAACTCTTGGTACAGATATTTTCATGGACATTCACACTCACCTCTTAAGTATTATTACAGTTACTGTTGTTCCTAAACCTCCTATGCTCTGAGCTAATCCTATATCACCTCCTACATTTACTCCGGGAAAATCCCCCCTAAGTTGCATAGCAACTTCTGCAATCTGATAAACTCCAGTAGCTCCGACAGGATGACCTCTGGCCTTAAGTCCTCCGCTAGGGTTTACTGTCGGTTTATCACCGGGCCAAAACCTACCTTCGTTCATGAGTTTCGGCGTTTTTCCTCTTTCTGAGAAACCTAAATCCTCTAAATTCATGAAACCGAGAACTGTAAAAGCATCATGAACCTCAGCTACATCTACGTTTTTCGGCTCTATCTTAGCCATTTCATATGCTTTTTTCGCGGCTAAAATTGTTGCTTCAAATGATAGAAGGTTTTTCCTATAGGCTACATATATGTGGTCTGTGGCCATGCCTATTCCAGCTATTTCAACTGGGGTATCTGTTAGTTTTTTAGCAACTCTGTCGGAAGCTAGAATTAACGCTGATGCACCATCACCTATAGGGCTTGAGTCGAGAAGTCTAATAGGGTCTGCAATCACCATTGACTTTGCTACTTGCTCCTTTGTTACTTCAAACCTAAGCTGAGCATAAGGGTTCTTAACAGCATTTTTATGCATTAGAACAGGCCATATTGACATTTCATCTCTTGAAACATTATATTCGTTCATGTACATCCTCATAACTAAAGCATTTAACCCAGTAAAACTTATTCCATGAAATAGCTCATATTCTGCGTCGGCTGCTTGCGCTAAAGCTTTAGAAACTATTCTCGTAGGATATTCTGTTTGCTTCTCAACACCGCCAACCATAACTACATCAAACATCCCCGAAGCGACTAGGAAATAACCTGTATATACTGCAACGCCCCCACTACCGCAAGCAGCTTCAACCTTAAACGCGGGTATTTTACCTAAACCAGCATAGTCGGCAAGTAATGCTCCTAAATTGTCCTGTTCGCCAAGCGAACTACTCGTCATATTACCTACAACAAGTGCTTGAACAGTCTCATTACCTATTTCATCTAACGCTTTAAGAGCGGCTTCAGCAAAAAGTTCTCTTAAACCTTTATTGAAAAACCTACCTATCTTCGTTAAACCGACACCTACAACATATACTCTAACCATACCTCACACCGCTTGCTTAAAAGCTGAATTTAGAAATTAAACCCCTGAATTTAGCATAGTGCGTGTAATTAATGTAGATCTTATTTTCAACAAGCTCTTTAACTGTAGGTGCTAAGTGTACTTTTTCTTCTATACCGTCTTCAACAATGATGCTATATGCGTCTGCTCCAGCACCGCTTCCAAAAGGCACCAATAGTATTCTTTGACCGGGTTTCGCTGTTTCCAAAATCGCACATAATCCTATCAATGCTGAGCCATTGTATGTGTTACCTATCATTGGGGTTATTAGTCCCGGCAGTATTTTCTCCTTAGGAAAACCTAATTTAGCGCCTACCTTCAAAGGAAATCTACCATTAGGTTGGTGGAACACGGCATAGTCAAAGTCTGAGGGCTTAAGTCCCAGTTCTTCCATTAACCCTTTGGCTGCAGCAACTATATGTGCAAAGTATGCTGGGTCACCTGTAAACTGTTCGCCATGCATTGGATAGGAGGCTAGTTGTCTTCTCCAGAAATCGGGAGTATCTGTTATGTAACTGTATGAACCTTCAAAATATGCCACTGTGTTTTCTCCTCTTGGACCTAAGACGAAAGCTGCTGCACCACTTGATGCAGTAAATTCGAGTACATCGCCTGGCGAAGCTTGAGCAGTATCAGACCCTATAACTAGAGAATATTTAATCATCCCTGAAGATATTAATCCTATAGAAGCTTCTAATGCTTCACTAGCGGCTCTACAAGCAAACTCTAGATCAGCTCCCAAAATTTTCGGCGTTATACCTAAAGCCTCAGCTATAACCGTTATTGAAGGTTTAACAGCATAAGGTTTAGACTCTGTACCAACGTATATTGCTTCAACTTCTTCGGGGTTAATTTTAGCGCGAACCAATGCGCTTTTTGCAGCCTCCCAACCCATAGTTATAGTGTCTTCATCCATATTTGCTACAGTTTTTTCTAAAACAATAAGACCACTATGGTATTCTGGAGGGAAACCCCAGGTTTTACCTATTTCAGAACACTTTATTCTGAACTTAGGAATATATGTGCCCCAACCAACAATACCTACGTCCCTTGTAGGCCTCATACTCTCCACCGCATATAAAATATACTAATCCTTTTTCGACATTAATGTTTAAAAGCCTTTCCAGCATTGGGGTTATTAGGTGAGTAAAGTTTAACTATGACTAGTTAAGCTAAGACCCTATAAGCTTAGCCGCAACTTTGCGGAGAAACAGGATGTGTTAGAGAGTTTTCGATAAGCATGATAGGTAATTGTTAGGTAGCGCTTACGTGGTAATCAGTGCGTAGTATAATGCTATTACTGCAATTATTATTAAAGATACCGCCAATACTATTGCTAAGGTCTTTACTGATATCTTTTTTCCAGCAACCATGCAAATGTCCTCAAGCTAGTGATTATTTAGCATATTTAATTTAGTCAATGACGAATTTAAATACTTTATGTCTATATGAATCTACATTATCACCGTATAGTTTCCTAAACATAGTAAGGAATAGTTGATGATTCGTTTTGTAGCTTCTTTAAATTACTTCGGGATAGTCGCAAGGATTGTAGTAGAAGGATTAGGCTTCACGCAGGTTAAGTTTCTTCTCTATACCTTTTAGTAAATACATAAGAAGTTACTCCATAAAGTCCGATAAATAGACCTATAAGGTTAATGGCGTATGCTATCATTACTAGATAAAAGTTTTCTTCGATAAGCCCGATGACCATTAAAAATGTAATCAGCCACCCTCCTAGTAACATTAATGCCCCTATAATTATTAGCGTTTTAGGATTACCGATGAGCATATAGCCAACACTTCACATAATGGTTTCGAGAGGTTTTTATCATAGGAGGTTCTTTCTTTGTACAAATGTCCATTACGTAAGGGCATCTAGGTGAAAGCCTACATCCAGGGGGAGGATTAGCTAGGCTAGGAGGCTCGCCGGGCAACGTCTCTTTAAATGTGAACCTATTTTCTGGATTAGGATCCGGTATTACTTTTATTAGATGAGCGGTATAAGGATGTTTGGGATTATTGATTACTTCTCTAGCTGGTCCTATTTCGACTATATGACCTGCATACATTACACTTATTCTATCTGAAAAGTATTTTGCAGTTGAGAAGTCATGTGTGATGTAAATTACTGATACTTTATGCTTTTTCTGGAGTTCTTTAAATAGCATTAAAGTTTCAACTCTAACCGACGCATCAAGCATAGACACGGGTTCGTCAGCTACAACTAACTTGGGCCTCAGTATAAACGCCCTAGCTATAGCTACTCGTTGCAATTGACCACCACTGAGCATGTGTGGATATTTGTTAAGGAAATCTTCAGGAGGTGTTAACTTAACTTCCTCTAGTGCTTTTACTACTCTCTCGGATCTCTCCTCTTTGGGAACACCATGTATTTTTAAAGGTTCTTCCAATATGGTTTTTATTGACATAAATGGCGGCATAGCTCCATAAGGGTCTTGTTGTACGATTCCTGTAACTCTCCTATACCATTTAAGTGCTTTACCTTTAATATGTGCGACATCTTTACCTTCAAAATATATATAGCCACCGGTAGGTTTAAGCAGTCTTAATATTCCTTTGCCAAGAGTTGTTTTACCGCAGCCGCTTTCACCAACTACACCGAAAATTTCTCCCCTCTTAACAACAAATGAAACCCCATCGACAGCTTTTACGTATCCCACTATGCTTAGAAACTTCCGTATAGGATACCATATTCTTAAATCTTTTACTTCAAGGAGGTTTTCCTTGTTAGTATTGATGGATGCCTTGCTTATTTTAATCACCATGCCATCTATTTTTCAGCGTAAAGCCAGCATTGAACATAACTTTCCTTACCTATCTTAATTAGTGGTGGTTCCTTCTCACATATTGGCATCGCATTTGGGCATCTAGGTCTAAATCTACAGCCTTTCGGTGGATTTATGAGGCTAGGAGGAGTACCGGGAACAAATGTTGGTATTCTTTCTTCATGTAAGCGTGGTACGCTATTTAGTAAAGCTTTAGAGTATGGATGTAAGGGGTCCACATATGCTTGCTCTGATGGTCCAAACTCAACTATTTTACCTGCGTACATAACAGCAACTTTATCAGCTAGCTCGCTCGAAGTACCTATATCATGCGTTATAAATATGTACGTTAGTTTAAGCTCCCTTTTTAACTTTTTAAGAAGATTCATAATATTTGCTTGTGTCATAACGTCTAAAGCTGATGTAGGTTCATCGAGTATAACAATATTAGGCTTCGTTATCAGAGAAAGTGCTATTACTACTCTTTGTCTCATACCGCCACTAAGCTCAAACGGATACCTATAGAGAAAATCTTCGGAAATACCAACAAGTTTCAACATTTCTCTAGCTTTTTCCACTGCAACCTCTTTAGTTGCCATCCCTCTCAATATGAGAGGTTCTACTAGGTGATCTACAACTTTAATTACGGGATTTAAGCTGTTCATAGCTGCCTGAGAAACATAAGAAATTTTTACCCAACGAATTTTTTCATCAAACTCTCTATCACTAAGTTTCATCACGTTTATTCCATCAATAACCACTTTTCCCCGATAAAGTGATACGTTTCTTGGAAGATACCTCATTAAGGCCCTAGCTAAAGATGTCTTACCGCATCCTGACTCGCCAATTACTGCCAAAGTCTCTCCACGTAGAATACTAAACGAGACACCGTCAACAGCTTTCACATCTCCTCTTGAAGTTCTAAAATACAGGTAAAGGTTTTCTACTTCAAGAATTTTATCCATATCCTACATCTCCCTTAATTTAGGATTAAATACTCTATCAAGGGTGAAGCCCATTAAAGCAAAGCCTACAGAGATTAATACTAGACAAAGAGAAGGCGCTAAAATCCAGTGGTAACGACCCCAGTATAGTGCACCACCTGTGTAAGCTTCATCCAATATTTTACCCCAAGTTATTGCTTGCGGATCTCCAACACCTAGTATTGCTAATGCTGCTTCTAAAAATACGAATGATGGCACAGATAAGACTATGTTGGGTACTATTGTTGGAAGAACCTTTGGCACCATGTAACGCAGTATAATCCTAGCGTTACTAGCGCCATACGCTTGAGCAGCCTCAATGTATGGCATTTCTCTTACTTGCAGGAACATAGC
>CAZBXI010000019.1:17878-24470 GCA_964496035.1 uncultured Desulfurococcales archaeon | reverse complement strand
GAAGCTCTAGAAGCAATAGATAATGCAACAACACATTTAGATAAAGCAAAAGAAGCGTTAGATGCAGGGAATTATAGAGAAGCTGTTAGACTAGCGTTAAACGCTATGAAGGGCTCAAAACATACTGTTAGAACATGTTTAGAGGCATGTCATAGAGTAGGAGTGAATGTGACTGTGATCACAGAAGTAACTGAAGGAAATGTGACTGTAAAGAAAGCATTTGGTTTACTAATGCAAATAGAGTGGCTTAGAAGAATTATTGAAAGATTCTCCCAAATGAATCTAACAGTCCTGGGTGAAAACGCTACAGCTGTAGAGGAGAAACTTGAGGAGTTAAAGGCTAAGCTTGATGAAGCAGAAGAAAAGCTTAGAGAGGGGGTAGTCAATGAAACAGCAATTATACTAGCCGGTGTAAAAAGAGACCTATTTAAATTGATAGCAGAATACCATAGGGAAATAGCTAAAATACACATGGAAGTAAGACTGAAAAACTACATGAAACACCTGAAAATGTTCTTACTAGGGCTAAGGAAGAAACTAGAAAAGCTCGAAGAAGACCTGGAGAAGCTGAGAAATGAAGGAGTAAACGTTACAGTGTACATAAATAAGGTAAGAGAACTAAATGAAACAATAACAGAGGTTCTAATTAAAATAGAAGCAGGTAACGTAACTAGAGAAACTGTAGTGCACATATTTGTTGAAATAGCGAAACTATATCCAAAGATAAAGATAATAAAAATTGAAAAAGAAATAGTACCTAGGCTAGGTGAAAGAGCAAGGAGAGCCCGAGAAATACTTGAAAAAACGCTTAAAACTCAAGAGGAAAGAGTAAAGAAAATCATGGAGCAACTTGAGGAAAAAATAAAGAAAGCTAAGAAAAAAGGCTTACCAACATTCCGCCTAGAAATGTTGAAAGAGCAGCTTTCAAAAATTCTAGAGCAAATCAAAAAACATAAGCATACACTACTTGAAAAACTAGAGGAAATAGAAGAGCATTTAGAAGAACTTTTAAACGAAATAAATTCAGTAGTTGAGGAGGCCGAAGAAACATAGTAAACAGGTAAAAATTAACGTATTTTTTACCTAAGAATACACGTTCAAATACTGTTTTTGCCGTACTTTTTCCATACCACCTTAAAACGAATATAGTATAATCTAAGGAAAACTTTTTAAATTTTAGCTTAAGTAGAGTTCTGATCCAAGAGGAAAGCAAAGTGAGCTGCAGAAAAATAGCTTTGATAGATATGGACGGCACAGTGCTTGCAGGTAGGAGCTTAGAAGCTATATGTAGACTTGGTTTTAGAGAGAAAGTAGAGAAGATAAAAGAGGAACGACTAAAAGGTGTTTTAAAAAGTTACGAGGAAAGCTTAAGAGTAGCCTCCTTGCTTAAAGGTATTCCCTTATCAAGGCTTATTGAAGAGTTCGATAAGATAAAGTTCGTCAATGGGGCTAAAGAATTTATCGGCTGGCTTAAGAAGCTTGGTTTCATAACTATCCTAGTAACAGTTTCATATGATGTTTTAGCTGAAAGAGTTGTTAAAGCTCTTGAAATGGACGAATTCTATGCTAACAAATTAGAAGTTGTTGATGGCATTATTACGGGTAGAATAGTTATGCCTCTTGGATGGCAGTATGTTAGGAATTGCATGTTTAAATCAGTCTGTAAGCTGAATGTCCTTTTCGAAACTATGAGAAAATACAATGTTCCTATAGGTAAAACCATTGCAATAGGCGATTCAGTTTTGGATAGATGCATAGTGAAATATGCTGGCTTAGGAATAGCTTTTAACCCTAAAGACAATGAGGTTGTAGAGGCAGCAGACCTTGTTGTTTACGGAGACTTTTACAAGTTAAAATCTGTTCTTGAAAAACATGAAGTATTCAATAATATAATCACGTGCGGTATGAGAGGTTAATTGTATGGGTTCATACGATTTACATATACATACGGTGTTTTCGGATGGAACAATGAGCGTAGAGGATGTTTTGAAAAAAGCTAAACACATTGGTCTTTCAGGTATTTCTATAACTGATCACGATACGTTAGATGGTTCTTTAAAAGCACTATCTATACAAAGAGATTATGGTGTTTTGGCTATACCGGGTGTAGAGGTTTCCACAAGATATGGGCACATTCTGGTTTATGGTTTAACGAAGCTAAAGTATTCTTCGGTAAATGAGCTGATCGATGTGGTACATGAAAATGCTGGATTATTAGCTGTTGCACATCCCTACGGCAAATTCGCTTTTTTCAAATATCCCATAGTAGACATGGCTGATTTGCTTAAGAAAATGGATGCAATAGAATGTTATAATGGGAAAACGTTTCATAGCAGTAATGTTAAAGCTAAACAGTTAGCGATTAAACTTGGAAAACCATGTATTGGGGGAAGTGATGCACATATAATTGAAGAAGTAGGCTCAGTAGTCACCCTAATAAATGAGGACATTAAAACAGTTGATGATTTCATTTCAGCGGTGAGAAAGGGTAATACGAGGGTTTCAGGCTATAGAAGTTTACTTTCAATACTTAGCTCCATGGTCATTAGGAGGATTAGACGTTTTTAAATTCTAACGTATTATCGGGGGCAAGTATGATACTATTATCACTAACATTAGCTTCTATGAGACTACTGTTAATACGTTGTTCATCGGTCAAGTGTATATACGGGCATATATACAAGCGTACCGACAAATCTTGTGCCTTAAGTCTTTTAAAAACAATGAAACTAAGGATTTTAGCGAAGCAGGAAAAGAGGTGATAACTAGTGGGCTTAGCGTTCCTAGCACTTGCAGGAGCAATACTTGGTTTCACTTTAGGATTTAGTTTAAGTAGGAAATACAATAAATTACAGAACGCTATTATGCTTGCCCCATTAGGAGCTGTTCTGCTCCCACTATCGATGTTCACTTTAACAGCTCTTATTAGGGCTCTCATGTTTCTCAGCTTGCTTGAAGTAGCTACCGTAGTAGTTGCGGTAGCAATACTTGTATTCTGGTCTGAGAAATTCTTCTAACGATAAAAATGTTTAAACTTAAACCTAAAATTAAAGCCATTATTACAGACGTTGATGGTACATTAACCATTAACAGGGAAGATTACAGACTCGAAATAGAAGCAGTAAAGGCGATAAGAAGAGCAGAGGAACAGGGAATACCTGTTGTTCTTGTTTCAGGCAATGCATTACCTGTTGTTGTTTCTATATCGAGGTACGTTGGAACTACAGGGCCTGTTGTTGGGGAAAATGGATGTTTAATCTTCTATAAGGGTAAGATAATTAATGTGGCTACGTTTTCCGCAAAAGAAGCCGCAGAAGCTATTTTAAAAGAATTTAACGAGTACATTGAACAGTCATGGCAAAACAGATACAGAGTTTTCGATTTTGCCTTTAAGATTAAAGAAAACTTTAGAGATAAAGTAAGTTTCCTAGTTTCGGATATTCAAAGGTTTTTGAGGATAAAAGGGTTTGACAACGTATTTGTAACATTTAGTGGATATGCATTACATTTAACGCCTACAAGTGGGGGGAAAGATAAGGGTCTTCTTAAAGCATTAGAGCTAATGGGTATTAAAAGAGATGAAGTCGTATGTATAGGTGATGGGCTTAACGATATAGACTTATTCAATGTATGTACATGTTCGGCAACAGTATCTAATGCTGATGAAGAACTTAAGAAGCTGGCAACGTATGTTGCATCTAAACCTAGTGGCAAGGGGTTTGCTGAAATAGTAGAGCATATCTTAGGATTCTAAAAGGTCTATTACATCTAACTCGCCAGGTACGTAAACTATAGTTTCTCCTACCTTAAACGATCTGGGTAGTTTAAGCATAAAGCCTATATGGGTAAGAATTAGCTTTTTAATATTCGTTTTTAAGGCGAGTTCGATAGCGTCACGTATTGTAGAATGCCCTGCATTATGAGCCATTTTCTCAAAACCCCACATGAAGGTTGCCTCATGGATGAGAACATCGGCGTTTCTAGATATCTTTTCTAACACTTTATTGGGCGCTGTATCTCCCGTGTAAACTAGTGTTAACTTGTTTTTCACACGTACCTTATACATTAAAGAATCTTCAACATGCTTTGCTCTGTAAGACCACACTTTAACTTCTCCATTATCGAAAGCCAGTTCACCATCACATCCTTCCAAAGACCTTATTTCAACTTTTACCTTTAAGTTGGTGATTAAGCTCAAAAGACTATGTATCGTTTCTTCAGCCCACTTAGGAGCAATGATCTTTAAAAATCTCTCATATCCTAGAGCACCTAAGTTTATAACATAAGTGGGTAGGCTGAGTATGTGGTCTCCATGAGTATGTGTTAAAAATATAGCAATGATGTTTAAAGGGTTAAGCCCTATTTTTTGGAAGTTTTTAAAACTGAATTCTCCAACATCAAACAAATAAATGTTTTCATCCACTTTAAGAGCTATAGAACTATAAGTTCTAAATGCCGGCCCTATCCATCCTCCTGTACCTAGAAAATAAAGCTTCACCACCATGGCCTATACCGTGGATAAAAGCTTCATAGTGTTATCTTGCCTTGATCTCTTAGAACTTTAAGTATTCCAATCACTAATATTAGGGCTATAGGTGCTGGGGCTAGGACAAGCAGGAATGAAGCTGTAATCGCAAATTCTAAACTAGCAAACTTTTCTAAGCCGCTGGCGAGTAATGTTACTGCTAAAAACCATAAACCGAGCGCTATAATAATCGAGCCAACAATTAACCCTATGAGAGATGAAATAATTAGTGCTTTTACCCAATGAATGTTTTTCCTTCTTAGAACCCTATACGAATACCCCATAACATAGAATCCTAAGAAGTTTGCTGGTGTGCCGCTAAATATTGTATATATTGGCGTACCATACCTTATGATGCTAGCTGTAAACGTACCTATAGCGGCACTTAAACCTGCTATTAAAGGAGACGATATAACAGCTGCCACCATAGGTATGGCTATTGCGGGTCTAAACTGTATAAAAAACGGCCCTGTGGGAAGATATGCTGTTGCAAGAGAGGTTATAGCATATAGTGATGCGAAAATAGCTATTAAAGCTACAGCTTTGCTCTGAATTCTCACTATACTTTTACCTCCTTCCAAAATGTGTTAACGTACTTTTAAAATATTTTATGTTCATATATCTCTTCAATATTTAGGTGCACACATTAATTCTTTTCTCATACGGCTTATGTATTTTCTAAGCGTTAGAACTTCAGCTAGTTCTTCTACATCGTAGAAATATCTGTCCACTATGGTTAAAACTCTGCACATTTCTTTACTCGTAATATCTCCTAGCATGTTTGCTCTTCTAATTTTCTTTAGCAAGCTAATACATTGATCTGTAGCATAGGCTACAAGACTTTTCTTGGCATTTAATACTTTGAAAACACCTAGTGTTGGATCTAGAAAGAGGTCTTCAACAATTTCTGATGGCAGTCTTTCCTCCATGTACCTGAGAGCAACTCGCTTATAATACCTTATGAATGCTCTCGCTGTTCTATCCCTATTATTTCTAACAAGCCACGCCATAAACAATGCCATTAGGTTTTTCATTAAATACTTATTTGGAAGATATGCTCCTTCAACAGCTATGGCTTTAAGCAGGTCTTTAAACCTATGCCATACTTCAGGGTATAATTTTAGTCTCTCAATATTTCTCATAGAAAAGAGTATTGTTCGTAGCATACTTGAAATAGCTTTCTCATCCGGGTATGCTTCTAACATATATAGTCTGAGAATATGTAGAGATGATGCTATGAAATCTTCTAAAGACCTTGAACTAGTTTTCAACGTAGAAATAACATCTTCAGGGCCCATAGTCATAAGCTTTATTATGTAACTTATCAGTGGAGGTAGGAAAATAAGCGTAACAGCTAATTCTGCCATAAAAGCCCAGTAAGCATAACTTGTTTTCTCAAGAGACATAGTGTATGCTGAAATAACAGCAACAATGGCGAATATTGTGAAGGGGTAAATTATCTTATTTAAAAACATTCTAACAATTACCGTACCATATTTTGACTGCATATAAATAACCCATATCGTGAAGGGAACAGCAATTAGTGCAGCATAAGCTTGAACAACGGCACTGCCAAAGTAGAGTATGGGCCATTCGAAAAATGAAGGGTCTCTATCTAAACCAAGTATTCTAAATATGGCTGCCAGGATAACTAAAGTAACTCCTATAATTACATATGTTACTAATGTTCTTTTATGCTTAAGCACGTATTCTACTACACCTCTCAGCTACATGTTCCACGTTATAATTGACTTTTTGAGCTTATGAATTTATTTAACTCCATTACGATTTCTAAACGTAATGGACTACCTAGTTGTTTATTGCTGGTTTCAAAAACTAATGTAAATAAACTTTAAATCAAAGCTTAAACTTATAATATAGAGGTGTTTCTCATGGCACATAGTGCTCAAATTAAATTATCTACTGTTCTCCCCGTCATACTGCTAATAGTCGGTATAATTATAGGGTTTGCAGTAGGCTTTGCAGTAAGACCTCCAGCACCAACACCGACACTATCACCAACAGTGAAAGTCATTAAGGTAACTGTTTGGGCTTCAGGATCACCAG
>CAZBXI010000019.1:0-17778 GCA_964496035.1 uncultured Desulfurococcales archaeon | reverse complement strand
GAATGGCGAAATCACATTACTGGACCTAATAGAGGTAGCTAAGGAGGCTATGGATAAAGGCTTAGTACAGTGGGGCTTCTACCACAGACCAAACTTTGGAGGAACACCATTCGTAATCCTATACTATCAGTACGGAGGTATACTTCAAGACCCTGAGACTGGCAAACTAGTGCTTGATAAGTCAGCTATGCTGAAAATGCTGGAGCTATTGTATAGAATGGCACAGGTAGATAAAGTACTGCCACCAACAATGATAGGCACCTCATGGAGACAGATACACGTAGACTTCGTTAACGGCAGAGTACTATTCTGGTTTGGCGGAACATGGCAGTGGGCTGAATGGCAAAGTGTAGCATACCATGAGGAGCTAGGAGAGCTGCCTGAAGAATATGAGTGGGAGAACATAGGATTTGCACTAGTACCAGCGCCCGAGCCAGGGCTTAAACCAATGACGCTATCAAGCCCATACCTGTACTACGTAACAGCGCAAGCAGAGGAACCTGAAATAGCATTCCTACTAATAACGCTAGCAACTTCAGCACCAATAGATGCAATACATGCCGTTGATAGCGGACATTTACCAGTAAGGTCAACTACCGTAGAGCAGCCATATTATAAGCAGTCAAAGTTCCACAGGGAAGTTGCCTACATGCTAGAATACACATCGTTCGAACCATTACATCCAAAGTGGGGAGCATACAAGGATGCATGGATAACTGCAATAACTAAGGTTGAGAAAGGAGAAGTAACACCTGAAGAAGCACTAAGTGAAATGATAGAAACATTAAAGGCTGAACTAGGTGACGAACTAATAATTAGAGACTAAAATTTAAATTCAAGTACTATTTTTTATTTACTTAAGCAACTCTAACGCTTTCCCCCCAATACTCCCTTACTTGTAATTCGAAGCGGTATTTACCATAGGCTATCTACATTATCTATCGAAGGGTGTTTCCAATGGCGTTGAAAATAAGTAGGAAAGTGTTACCCTGGATTTTCCTCGCCCCAATGCTAATAATGATTGTTTTCTCGTGGATAGCTCCTGTTCTCTTAACAGTTTACTTAGGATTCACTGATCTTAGCTCCAAAAACTTTCTCGACTTTGTAAGAAACTTCTTCACGGAAAAAGTGCATTTTACGCTAGAGAATTTTGAGAAAATATTTTTTGCAAAAGATCCTTATGTTACCGAAGCATTAACTATAACCGCAATTTACGTTTTAAGCGTCTTATCCATAAACTCCATTTTCGCGCTTGTTCTTTCAATCGCAATAGCATACTTTATTAGAAACGAAATTTTGTCTATGATCTTAAGAGTTTCATGGCTGATACCTAGAATTATGCCTGGAATAATATATGCTCTAGTATGGAACTGGTTTATAGATCCAAAATATGGAATGCTAAACACTCTACTTAAAATAGCAGGAGTTCCTGAATCTTGGTTGCCTGAAAGCTGGCTTCTAACACCACCTTACTCGCAACTACTCATGATTATGGTTAACGGATATGTTGGCGCAAGCTTCGGGATGATCATATATACTGCAGCGATAAAATCCATACCTACAGATATAATTAATGCAGCATTGGTTGATGGTGCTTCAGATTTTCAAGTAGCAAGACATATAATAATACCCTTACTTAAGTGGCCAATGCTCTTCGTTATTTCATGGCAAACACTTAGCCTGCTAAGCTCATATGAATACATTTTAATGATATGGGGTTCAGGCGGAGGAGGAGGATATGCTGGAATAGCCAGAGCAGCAAAAGTAATGGTTTGGTCCCTATACTCTTATAGTAAAGCGTTTGCTGCTGAAGAACACCTCTACGGCTATGCTTCAGCACTATCATTAATGCTCGTAATTACAGGTGTCGTTCTCATTGTTTTGTACTTTAAGCTCTTCGGGTTTAGAAGACTCATGGAGCCTAGTAGGGTAGAGGTGTAAGCATGGGTGTGAAAGACAGGTTATTTCCGATAGGAGGTACGGCGCTTATACTTAACATATTGAAGTACATAGTAGTAATCATAGTAGCTGTTGTACCTTTAATACCCATATGGACGATGATACTATGGCTTGCTGTACAAAGCTTTAGTGGAAAGGTTATTTTAGGCATTATACCCTCAGATTTCACGTTTAAAAATTGGAGGTTTCTATGGTCGCCGATGAAAATGGGGTTAAAGGAGTATCCTAACATATGGCCTATAACATTGAACACATTATTCCTAGCTTTAGGGGTTACAGGTCTCGTAGTTTTCATAAGTACTTTAGGTGGCTATGCTCTTTCTAGAATGGAGTTTAAGGGTAGAGTAGGTTTAATGCAGTTTATAATAGCGTTACATGCGTTTCCAAGCATCATACTGCTAATAGCTTTATTTGTAATTCTGAACCATCTTGGGCTCTACGGTAAGGGCATAATGACGCTGGTAGGCATAGTACTAATTAAAGCTGGTTTAGAAATACCTATGGCAACATGGATTATTAAAGGATTCTTTGATGCTATACCATGGGATCTTGAATGGGCAGCTTTAGTTGATGGATGTACCAGGTGGAAAGCTTGGAGAACAGTAATCCTACCATTAGTTCTTCCAGGAATAGGCGCAATATCTATATTCTCATTCTTATCAGGCTGGTCCGAATTCCTACTAGTATTCACCTATGTTAAAGATGAAGCATACTATACTTTACCCGTACTCATATACCATATGATTGGAGAATACAAGTTCATAGACTGGGGTATGCTAGCAGCTTTAGGCTTATTCTACGCAATACCTACAATCATATTCTTCAGTACATCTCAGAAACTTCTCTTAAGAATTTACGTTGGTGGGATTAAGAGGTGAATATGTATGGTTAAAGTAACATTGGATAACGTAAGTAAGTTTTTCGGGAAAGTAAAAGCAGTAGTGGATTTAAACCTTAAAATAGGAGATGGGGAATTCATAGCACTTCTAGGCCCTTCAGGATGTGGTAAAACAACAACACTCCTAATGGTCGCTGGAATATATAAGCCAACTAAAGGTAGAATACTTTTCGACGATAGAGACGTTACAAGACTTCCTCCAAGAGATAGAAATGTCGGAATGGTTTTCCAAAGCTACGCACTCTACCCCCATATGACAGTTTATGACAATATAGCGTTTCCGTTAAGGCTTAAGAAGGTACCTAAAAACGAAATAGACCGTAAAGTAAGACAAGTAGCTAAACTGCTAAGAATAGAGGAACTATTAAACAGGAAGCCAAGCCAGCTCTCCGGCGGCCAACAGCAAAGAGTAGCTTTAGGTAGAGCATTAGTTAAAGAACCTGATGTACTTCTCCTAGACGAACCACTGAGTAACTTAGACGCTAAGTTAAGAGTTATTATGAGAGCTGAGCTGAAGAAACTACAGAAAGAACTTAAGGTAACAACAATCTATGTAACCCATGACCAAGTAGAAGCAATGTCCATGGCTGACAAAATAGCGGTAATGAACGCAGGTAGACTACAACAGTATGCTGAACCATCGGAACTATACAATAGGCCAGCAAATCTCTTTGTAGCCGGATTCATAGGGTCGCCGCCAATGAACTTCGTAGAGGGATCAGTCAAGGAGGTTAATGGAGAATACTATTTTGATTCAGCGCATTTCAACTTAAAACTTTCAAGCGAAATAGGAGAATTAATTTCTTCGAAAACTTCAGAAGTGATAATGGGTTTTAGACCGGAAGATGCAAGAATAATCAAAGAAGAACAACCGAACACAATACAAGGAAAAGTTTACGTAGTAGAACCTTTAGGCAAAGACATAATAGTAAACGTGAAAGTAGGAGAAATACTTGTCAAAATACTTACAAGACCAGGAATAGAAATAATGCCAGGCCAAGACATATGGCTCAAACTAAACATGAACAAAATACATTTCTTTGAAAAACAATCTGGAAAAGTAATAATATAAGGCTAGAGTATTACTGCAGAAACTCACCATAATTAATAACCTTTAATTGTGACAGGACGTAAATAATTCATAGTTATTTACTAAGAAGGCTATTCTTTTACCTCCTATTAAAGAGACACCATTAATATACTTGGGCAGGAGCCTACGTAATGATGGAGGTAGGGTCTCTATTAGAATATTTTCTTCTCCAACAATTTCGTCTACAAGAAGACCTACTTTTCTGTTCTTTAAAGCGTTGACGATAATTACGTATTTAGGTTTTTTCGGACGAAGCGTTTCCGCCACTGGGACAACTTCATTACTTAAAACTACAGGTTTCACGCGGTCAGAAGATATTGTTGATGAAATTTTTTGAATGGTATTTACAGCTAGTAGTGGAATAGCATAGTAGACTCCAGCACATTGAACGATCAATGCCTTGATTATAGCGGAACTTAAAGGAATTCTAAGTGTAATGCGTGTGCCTTTGTCTTTCTCGCTGGAAATGGCAAAGGTACCTCCTAAAACCTCTATATTGTGCTTAACTATGTCCATGCCTACGCCTCTACCACTTATATCCGTTACTTTGTCCTTAGTGGAAAACCCTGGCATAGTGAGAATATTCACTATGTCGTTCCAGGTTAATTTACTTGCTTCCTCAGGGGTTATTATCTGTTTACGGATAGCTTTTCTCTTAATCTTTTCTATGTCTATGCCTCTTCCATCATCTTCAATAACTATAGATATCATAGAGCCTTCTCTTCTCGCATAAATTTTTACTACTCCTACGGGCTTCTTTCCTTTCCTTATTCTCTCTTCAGGCTCTTCTATTCCGTGGTCGATAGCGTTTCTAATTAAATGAATAAGAGGGTCTGTTAGTAATTCAACAGATTTTCTATCAATATATATGTCGCTACCTTCAATAACTACTTTAACTCTCTTTCCTAGTTTCCTTGCTAAACTATAGGTCATTTTCTCTAGTTTCTTAAAAATCATACTTAATGGTATGAGCTTAAGACGCAAAGTCTCATTGTATATTGATATTAGAATGCATTCAAGGTCTATGAGAATTTTTGTTAAGTTCTTATCGCTGTGTAGTCCCTCTTCTGAGATGCAGAGCAAACTATTTTTTAACAGATAGAGCTGCCTAACAACGTTAAAAAGTTTATTAACACTCTGCTCCTCCACCTTAATAGTTACTATTCTAAATTTTTTCCTCAAAGTATAGTGCCTCAATACATGACCACAAAAAACTGCCTTATAAAACTAATATGTAACAAAGCTGAATAAGCGATTTTACGTTGTATTTTTCGACAAAGAGTCGACGTCTTCTAAAAATGTAACGTTACTAATGAAGGGAAGTATTTCAGCGAAAAAGTAACCCTAATTTTATTTTTCCTTGCTGGATAATTGAAGACTCAGTGGTAGCTTTGAGTAAAGTTGTAAATGCAACTACGTTATTGAAGAATTTAAGAAAGCTTATTGCTGAATCCAAACTCTTAATTCAAAAAACATTAAATGCCGTTAAAAATGGGGACTTTGAGAAAGCGGAGAAATTAGCAACCACTGTTGTGCACAATCTAGATGAAGCATCTAAGGTCTTGAAAGAATTAGAATTAAAAACACAGAGGTGGTAGAATGAAAGATAGCAATAATGAACTTCAACTTATAACATTTAAACTAGGCGAAAATGTATACGCAGTAAACGTTAAACATGTAAACGAAGTTATAAGCCTGAAGAAGCTCGTACGCGTACCTAGAATGCCAGCACACATAGAGGGCATTATGAATTTACGCGGTAAAATAGTTACCCTGATAAATTTAGCTTCCTTTCTTGGTGTAGCCTACGACGCAGCAAGCAATAATAAAAGAAAGGTATTGATTTTCAGCTTAAGCAATCATAAAGATGTAGGCTTTATTGTCGATAATGTACTTGGTGTTTTAAGGATAAAATCCTCGGACATAGAAAAACTAATGCCAGCATCAGATAGCGTTATTGAGGGCGTGATAAAGACCAATGATGGTCAAATATATATCGTATTAAACTTCCCACAACTTATTCACGAACTTAACTTAAGTAACGAAGAGGGTTAGTGATGAGTACAAGAAGGCATTTTTTCAAACCAGGAAGAAGCGAATCTGAGACAAGCTTACGTGCAAAAATAAGCCAAGCCCTTTTCACTGTACAAACTGATTTGAGCACCGTTGAAAAAAGAGTTTCAGCTTTCGAACAGAAATTAGAGGAGATCATGAACCGTTTAGATGATTTAGAAAATAGGTTGAAGAGGTTAGAAGAGCTTTTAGATTAAAGCTGGTGATGAACCATGCCTGTAAGTTTTTCTATACATTCCTATAGAGGAGGAACAGGTAAGTCGACAACAACAGCAAATCTAGCAGTAATGTTAACCCTATACAACAAAAACGTAGCTACAATAGACCTAGACTTAACCAGTCCAGGCCTTCACGTAATATATCAAGTAAGTCAAACGCAAATGAAAGCTACACTAAACGACTATATTTACGGTAAAACACCCCTAGAGGACGTTGTTGTTGATCTCACAAACCAACTGGGATTGCCGAGAGGTAAACTGTACTTTCTAGGAGCCAGCATGAAGCCTGAAGATATAGCGAAACTAATGCGCGATGGATATTCTGAGAGGTTTTTTAAAGAAGTAGCAAAACATCTTGCCGAAGCTTACGACGTCGATTTCGTGTTCTTTGATACGCACCCTGGTCTTAACGAAGATACTCTCTTAGCCGTACTTTCAAGCGACATATCATTCATGCTTATGAGAATGGATAAACAGGACATTACCGGAACATACGTGACTGCCCAAGTTCTCTCAAAGTTCAACAAGACAAGCTACGTGATACTCAACATGGTTCCGCCGAGCATGGCCGACGTACCTGAATTGCAGGTGGAAGTAAGTAGGCTGTTAGGCGTACCAGTAGTAGGCGTTGTTCCATTTTACCCTGAAATCCTTCAGCACAGAAGTCGAGGAGTCTTTATTCTAAAGCATCCTAAGCATCCGTATACTATGAGAATTAAAGCAATCGCCGATTTCATAATAAAGAACCTAGGGTAAAGATCATGAGAAGAATAATTATTGCTGACGATTCTAAGTTTATGAGAAAAATCGTTAGGAAAGTCGTTGAATCCCTAGGAGCAAGCGAAATTTACGAAGCAGCAGACGGTAGGGAGGTTATAGAGCTTGCAAAGAAAATAAAACCCGAACTCATAATCATGGACATAAACATGCCTAACATGGATGGATTAACAGCTTTAAAAAACATAGTTGAACTTGGACTAAATCCTAAGGTAGTAGTGCTTACAGCAATAAATCAGAGGTGGGCATTAAACGCAGCAAAAAACTTAGGCGTTGTAGCGTATCTTTCCAAACCATTTAAACTTCAAAGATTAGTAGAGGTGATAAAGGATATTGCTGAAAAGTAGCAGAGAAAAAATAAGAGTACTTATTGCTGACGATTCTCTTCTCACTAGAAGAGTTTTAAGAGATGCTTTAGAGGTTGACAGTTCAATTAAAGTTATTGGTGAAGCTAGAAACGGTATGGAAGCTGTAGATCTAGCTTTAAGCCTTGAACCTGATGTTATTATAATGGATGTTGTTATGCCTAAAATGGACGGTATCACAGCAATAAGGGAAATTATGAAGCACAAACCTATGCCCATAATAGTATTCAGTTCAATAACATATGAAGGAT
The DNA here is from genome assembly GCA_964496035.1 of uncultured Desulfurococcales archaeon. Classification (GTDB taxonomy): domain Archaea; phylum Thermoproteota; class Thermoprotei_A; order EX4484-217-1; family EX4484-217-1; genus EX4484-217-1. Next base: position 10,147 of record CAZBXI010000019.1, on the reverse strand, counting down.
CAAAGGCAGCTCTTGACGCTATAGAGGCAGGGGCCCTAGAAATAATTCCTAAACCAGGAAACTTACCTATCATAAAAGATCTGGGTGAGCTTTCTCGCGAATTAGTTAAGAAGGTAAAAATACTTGCCAGACTAGGCTCCGCAAAATTAATCTTAAGACAAATATCTAAAGTACAGACAACTAGACCTTTAAAAGAGTTTAAGCCTGTATTTAAAAAGCCTAAGTTAGAGAGAGCAATAGAGGTTCCTGCTTCTCTTGTTTCGGTAATAGCTTCATCTACTGGCGGTCCTCTAACTCTAATGAAGATAGTTCCTAAAATATCAGCAACACTTCCTTCTGCAACTCTTATAGTTCAGCACATGCCTCCCTTGTTTACAAAAACTCTAGCTGAAAGACTTGATAGGTTTTCACAAATAGTTATCAAAGAAGCTGAAAATGGCGATACTATTCTTTCAGGACATGGATACGTAGCCCCTGGAGACTATCATATGTTAGTGAGGATAAAGCGAGGAAAGCCCATTATAGAATTGGATAAAGGGCCTAAAGTACATGGTGTAAGACCTGCTGCCGATATAACAATGAAGTCTGTAGCTAAAGTATGGGGACCTGCTACAGTAGCAGTAGTACTTACAGGCATGGGTTGTGATGGTACTGAGGGAGCTAGAGAAATAAAGAAGGCCGGAGGCTACGTTATCGCACAAGATGAACAGACAAGTATTGTGTGGGGCATGCCCAAATCCGTCATCGAACAAGGTTTAGTAGATGAAGTTTTACCTATGGATGAAATTGGTGATAAAATAAACCATATTTTAGAAATAAAAGCTAAGAGGTGTTCCGTAAAATGGGTAAAAGTATAGATAAAGAATATCTAGACCTATTTATAGGTGAGACAAAAGAATATTTAGATATTCTAAGTGAAATTATATCTAAATTAAGCAAGTTGAAAGAAGCAGATAAAACAGCTTTAAAGCTAGTAGATGAAGCTATAAGACTCATGCATAGTATTAAAGGAAATGCAGCTATGATAGGACTTAATACCATCTCCCTTCTGGCACATAAAACTGAGGACGTTCTTACAGCAATTAGAAAACAAGAGTTACGTATAGGTAAAGATGTAGCTCAACTACTATATGAGGTTGTAGATAAGCTAAACAGCATTGTGACTACTTTAGAGTCTGAAGAGTTAGAGAATATCGAAAAAACTGACATAAGCGATGTACTAAGAAAACTAGAAGAAGTAAAGAACAACTTAAAGAAGCAACCAAGTAAAACTCTAGAAGAAAAGAAACCGGCTTCTATAGAAGCTGGGGAAAAACCATTGCCAAGTAGTGTAGAAGAATATGTGGAGGCAATGGGCGAGGAAAGCGCTACTCAGATAAGTTCTCGCTACATCCAAGAACTTATGAAATTAAGCGAAATGGAAAAGGGAAAAGTTACGGAAGCGCTCTCGCGGGATCTTCAAATATATAGAGTAATTCTCAAATTCAAGAAGACCCCCATGTTTGTACTAAGGTATTTCATTGCTCTTCAAAAAATAGGGGAGTTAGGTGAAATAATAAAAACAATACCGAGCGGACCAGATGCTTCTAAAGCGAAAATTCCCTATGTGTTCATATTGGCTGGTATAAGGAAGCTTCAAGAGCTAGAAGAGATCTTAAAAGAAATACCTGATTTAGAACATTATGAAGTATCTAAAATAGATCCCAAGGAGTTAAAGGTTCACATAGATAAAATATCATGTTCTAAAGATCCATCAGCAGATAAGCTATCTGAAATAGAAAACTTGTTAAAGAAAGTTGAAGAAAAAGATACAAAGTCTAAAGCTCCTGAAAAAGTACATAGCACTCAAAAACTCGAGGAAGTTAGAGTTAATGTTAAAACACTAGATGCCTTATTCAATATGGTTGGCGAACTTGTTCTGGTAAAAAGTAGATTAGCCGCGATAATATCAAGATACGATATACCGGATATTAAAGAGACTCTAACAACTTTCGAAAGACTCGTTAGTGAACTACAAGATGAAGTAATGAGAATGAGGCTTGTTCCTCTTCAGTACTTATTTAGGTCTCTTCCAAGGTATATATCTGAAAAAGCTGAAAAGTACTCTAAGGAAATTGATGCGTATTTCGAGGGTGGAGAAATAGCGCTAGATAGAAAGGTATTAGAGGATCTTGCGGAACCCTTGTTCTCCTTAATAGAGATCCTAATAAGAGATGATATTGAACAAGCAAATGAACGCATAAGGAAAGGTAAACCCTCCGTAGGCACTATAAAAGTTTCAGCAACAAGAGAAGGAAACCATGTTATCTTGACTGTAGAGTCCGACGGCAAAGGAATAGACCATGAGGAAGTGAAGAGACGGGCAGTTGAACTAGGTCTCGTACCTCCATCAACCATTGAGAAAATAAGTAAGGATGAAGCATTAATGCTAATGACATTGCCAGGCTTTTCGCTTAAAAATGGCGAATACCGCGGCCTGGACATGGTTAAGAAGGCTATTGAAGCATTAGGAGGTACGCTAGAAATATACAGTAAAATCGATTTAGAAACTAAATTTATACTTAAGATACCGGTTAGCATGGCAACTTTAAGAGCCTTACTAGTAAAGCTAAATGGTATACCCTACGCTATTCCGATAACCAATGTAGTAACAACAGCTAAGCTAGAAAGAAAAAGCGATATTGGATTAGCTAATATAATTCAGTATCAAGACAAGATACTGCCAGTTCATGACTTATCAAAACTATTGAATATAAACGGTAGTAGAGAGAAAAGATATGCCGTAATAATTGAGAGACGTGGAAAGTTAATAGCTTTAGCTGTAGATGAAATATTAGGTCAAGAAGATATCGTTGTAAAGCCTCTAAGTAAGTTACTAGCACGTGTAAAAGGACTTTCAGGAGCCACAATATTAGGTGATGGAAAAGTGTGTTTGATTTTAGACCCTCTATCATTAATATCACAATAGTTAAAGCTAGGTGGTACCCATGGGTAGAAAGGAGAGCAAAATCTTAGTTTTCAAACTTGGCAATCAATTGTGGGGAATAGATCTAAAATACGTTAGGGAGGTCGTTAAGGTAAAGGAATACACTAAAGTCCCAATGGCTGCAGATCACGTTTTAGGAGTATTTAATCTGAGAGGGCAAATAGTAGTGCTACTTGATATTTCGAAAATACTTAGCATTGGTCGTGCAGGTTCCGATAATGCGATAATACTCAGCTACAATGGTGAAGTTATAGGGGTTTCTGTTGATGCAGTAATAGGCGTTTTAAGCGTAGGAGAAGAGGAAATACTTCCACCACCCCATGAGGCTGGAGAATATGTGAAAGGAATAATAAGACACAGAGAAGAGCTTATAGGGTTGCTCGACACAGAAAAAACCTTAAAAGCAATAGAACGTTCTGAGTTCCTCTAATACAAGCATGATGCATAACATTCTAAGCATACTTAGTTTTTACGGGGTTTCGTAATGGCTAAGGTAGAAGAAATATTACTAAACAGAGACATAGTTAAGTGTGTAGAGGAAAACTTAGAAGTACTGACAGGTCAAAGCGTAAGAGTTAGTACTGAAGCAAGAAGAAAAATTAAGCCTGAGAAAGTAATATCTCTCTTCTCGAAGAACGAAATTGTTGTTGTAGTATACTCGAATCTAATATTCTCACGGAAAATATACGTAACGATGATATTTGATGTTAAGAATGCATGTGTTCTTTCCCGTACACTACTTGCACAAGCAGACTTAGAAATAGGTGGCGAGGAAATCATTGATAGTCTCAGAGAGTTCGGAAACATAATGATAGGCACCATAGCTTCCTATATATCAATGATACAAAATGAGAGAGTAGACTATACTATACCCGAAGTAGTTATAGACTACGATACAGCTATTATGGAGTCCTTAATAATGCCATTGGCTATGAACAATGAATTCATAGACTTATATGAATTTAGCGTAATGCATAAAGCTACAACTGCTAAGTCCATGTTTAAAATGTTTATACTGCCTGGTGAAGCATAAAGTGTTAAGGATAATTAAAGTTACGAAGTATAGGGAGTGTAAGCGCATCCAGATCGTGGGTATAGGGGAGTTTAAAATATCGAGAAATCCTAAAGTTCTAGCCACATATGCTTTAGGTAGCTGTATAGCAATAATCTTCTATAGTAGCGAACATAAGATTGGTGCACTAGTACATGCTATGTTGCCTTGGCCAAGAAGGAAAATTGTAGATAGCCCTGGAAAATACGTGTCAACAGCTATACCATATGTTCTTAGAAAACTACACGAACTCGGTGTAAAGAAGAACGAGATCGAGGCTGCTTTAATCGGCGGTGCTAATGTTCTTAATTTAATGTCTACTCTAAATATAGGTGAGAGGAATATAAGGAAGGCCAAAGAAATTCTAGCCTACGAAGGAGTACCCATAGTAGTTGAAGACGTAGGTGGAAGAAAAAGTAGAAGCGTTTATTTTGATATAGAAAAGGGAATAATATATGTAACTTCACCTAATAGAGAGTCTTTGTTTGATTATCCTAAAAAGGTATTTGAAGGAGTTTGATTCAGGCTTCTTTGACATATATTCTTGCTCTGATATTTTTAATTGTAAATAATTTTGAGAGTTCTCCAGGCAGAACCTCTGATGCACCTAAAACTAGGTACCCATTCTTACTTAGTGCTAAGTAAATGTTTCTCAAAATACGTATTTGCGCTGGCTTCGTTAAGTATATCATTACATTACGTAAAAATACAACATCAACGTTCGGTATAGGGGGGTCTTTTGTTAAATCGTGCTGTTTAAAAACTATGTAGCTTTTTAAGAAGGGTTTTACAGCATACAAGTTATCTGATATCTTTATAAAGTATTTTAGAAGAATGTGCTTAGGCACATTGACTAGTACCTGCCTTGGATATAATCCCCTCTTAGCAGCTTCTAATGCCTTGTAGTCTATGTCTGTCGCATAAATCTTAAATGAAATCTTAGTCATGCTAGCTTCTAGCATTTCATGAAGTAGAATAGCTATAGTATATGGTTCTTCACCTTTAGAGCAACCAGCGCTCCATATCTTTATTTCAGAGGATGTACGTTTTTTCCTTGCAATGAGCGGTTTAAATACCTCATCCTTTACAGCTTCCCATACATAAGGATCTCTAAAAAACTCAGAAACATGAATTGCAAGTGCTTCGAGAAGCTTCTTTCTCTCAGTTACATCCTTTGCTACTAGTTTTAAATAATCGTAGAGAGATTTTTTACCTCTAATTAGTGCACGAGCTCTGAGCCTACGCAATATGAAGTCGTCTTTGTAAAAGTCTATGTTAAAACCTAAAATTTTGCCAAGTAGTTTCTTCACATACACGGGTTCAGCATCTTTCGCGAATTCCTGTAAACTCATTATTTAACAGCCTACTTTTGATTTGTTTTATGCCATCTTTATTCACGCTATTTTATATCGGTATCCGTGTTTTCACGTCTAATAAGCGAAGATGGTCGATTATTAAATAGCTTCGGATATCTAAAAGCTAAAAGACGTAAACCAAGTAATGTGTGTTTCTATTTCGGTTGCTGGTCGACTAGTATGGAACACTATTAAGCTAAGTGCTTATTTATGACAATATAGGTGTAGATATGCTATTCGGTAAAAGAGACCCAAACTTTAGAGATTTAGATTCAAGCGTTAAAACATGGATAGAGGAATCTGTAGAACAAATACATACCAGAATATCTGGCATTGATCCCCGAGTAATACGTGAACATGCCGAAACAATGAAAAGGTGGTTGTGGGATATATGGAAAAATACTATTAACCATGAGGAACTCGTACGTTCAGGACTTAAGCACTTAAAGTGGGGCTTTGACCTAGAGCAATTCCATAAAACGCATATTGCTGACGTTCTAAAAACTCTAGTAAGTAAAATGCTAGAAGCAGGGTTACCCGTAGAACAAATAATAGATTTCACTACGAGGCTAACAGAGGCTGTTAACATCATGGTAAAGGGCTATCTTCGATACCCTATAAAAACACCAATAGAGGAAAGCGAAAAGCTAGGAGAGGAGCTTAATAGAGTCTACGAAGAAATAAATAATTCGCTTACACAACTCCATGCCGCTTACGAACAGATAGCAAAAGCTTCACAGCACATAGCTACTAATGTTCAAAACCTTGCCGCGAACTCCACAGATTCATTAAAAATATTTGAGAAGTTTAGCAATACAATAAAGCAAGTTCTAGAGTCCATAGAAAGGACGGCTAACAATATAAAAGGAGTTATTGCGAAGTTTAATAGTCTTTCCGAGGCGTTTAAGGACATAAGTACAACGGTTGCTGCGGTTACGGAATATTCGAAGAAAGTAGATAAGATAACAGATATCATTAGCGATATTGCTGAGCAGACAAATCTACTAGCTCTTAATGCAGCAATAGAGGCTGCCAGGCTAGGAGAGCAAGGTAGGGGATTTGCTGTAGTTGCTGATGAAATAAGGAGGCTTGCTGATAGTGTTAAAAAATCTGCTGACGACATAAGTACCATGATAACTAATACTAGTCAGCAAGTAACAAAGCTAGGTGAAGTAACTAGAAACGCCCAAGTACTAATTAAAGAAGTTTCTGATATGGTGTTAAAAACAACAAGCGACCTAGAGAGTCAGGCAGAGCTTGTAAAGAAAGTGGCTCCAGAGGAGGCTAGAGTAAAAGAAGCTTATGAAAAAATGCACGCGCAAATAGAGGAAATATCATCAGCAACTGAAGAACAAGCTTCAGCAACCGAAGAGGCTCTTAGTTCTCTGGAAACTATTAAAGAGGCTATGGAAAACCTTGGAAAAGAAGTAAATGATATAAACAAGCTTTCAACAGAACTAAGAAATACTATGAGAAAAATACTTACGGAGTAATGCCATACCTTGCACAAAATAGTAGCTTACTTTTTTACACTAAAGACCTTTTGTTAATAGGTTCCTATTTTAACAAGGAAATAAAGTCGACTAATGGACACATTTTTTGGTTGGATGCTTATTTGTCTATGAACCACTTACACCACATGTAGAGTAAGAGTACACAACTGCGGTAAGGGATAGCTATGAAACGTAGAGTATGGGCATGTAACTGTCCTATATGCAAATTATTGGTTCACAAAGTCATTAATAGAGTTGCAAGTGGTGGCTATGTTAAAAACGTAGAGGAAAAAGCCAATGTTGAAACGGTTCTTAACCCTTACGGCGAGGAACTTACAGAGGAGATAAGTAAGAAAATAGGTAATAGACCAGTTGAAATTATTAAACTAAGCGAAATAAATCAAGAAAAAACTCAAACTGTTCCGCAACATGTAATCCCTACATCGCAGCAAGCTACTCAGCAAACTGCTTCTAGTAGTTCACAGTCTTCTACAGGAGAAGCTGGCGAAAAAGAGGAAAGAGAAAAAGAAGAAACTAAGCAGGTTAAAGTACAAGTTCCTTCTGAAGTAATGGAAAAAATAAGTACGCTAGAAAAAGAAGTTGCTAAGATCAAAAAATACGTCAAAGCAAGTGTTGACGGTATTAAGGCAACGCTTGTCGACTTAAGATCGGCTATGGCTGAAATGAGTAATCCATTTAATATTCTGAGAAAGTATGCTGATATCTTCTTTGGTGGAGAACGAGGGAAAGAACAAGCATCTTTAGGAAATGTACAAAATACAAAAGTAGCTACACAGCAGGTACAGCAACAGTTAATCCCTGTAGTCCAATATCCTGTGGTTCAGTATGCTTTGCCTCAACAATCAGTACAAACAGTGAAACCTGTTGAAGCCCATAAAGAGGTTAAAAAGGAACAAGAGAAGAGCAAAGAGGGACGAGAAGAAGAGAAAAAAAGCAGGATAAACCTTGACCTATACATTAGGCTTGTAGAATGGGTTAATAAAATTACGAAACATGTTCCTCCAGATGTTTTAGAAAGACTAATCAGCAACTACGTTGATATAGGTGTTATCGATAAAAACATAGGCCATGTTCTTAAGAAGATAATTAAGACCGTAAATGAGCTAAAATCATTAAATCTTGACGTTAATGAGCAGGCAAAATATCTTCAAGAACTCATCCAAGCACTCGGCCTAACAAATGGCGATGTAATCCAGAAAGTACTACCTGCCACTGAAAAAGCAGAAAAGAAAATGACCCAAGAACTACTTGAACTAATAGATAATTGATGAGAGTGCGAGCTCATGTCGGAGCTCGATGATGAACTATCTTTAGAAGAAGGTAAATATGTAGAAGAACTAGAAGGCTATATCCTTTCTACAGGTAATGAAGAATTAGACATGAGGCTTGGAGGAGGTATACCTGTACCTAATCTTTTATCGATTGAGGGAGATCACGGAACCGGTAAGAGCCTTTTAGCGCAACAAATAGCTTACGGTGCGGCGAAGGCAGGTAAAAAAATAATTTATGTTACCACCGAAGCTGGTGTGAAGGAATTAATTATGCAAACTAGAAAGCTTAGCTTAGATATGACGGAGGCTTTTCTCAAAGGTCTTATAAAGATTATGCCGGCACATATGGAGGGTGTCAGATGGGCTAAAAAAGTTGCGAGAGATCTGCTTCACGTTCTAGGAAACTATATGGCGTATATTAAGGATGAGTACGACGTTTTCATAGTTGACTCTTTTAGCGTACTGGCAGTGTATGCTGATACAAGTGTTGTTTTAGACTTCCTCACTAGAGCTAGAACTCTTGTACGTGAAGGAAAACTTATTGTTCTCACCATACATCCTTCGATTTTACCTGATGAAATAATGATTAGAATTAGAGCAATAAGCGATAGTTACATTAAATTAGATTTTGCAGAAATAGGAGGTAGACTTGTTAAAATTATGAGAATAATTAAAATTCGAGGTGCAAGAGAGCCAGCAGATTCAACAATAGCATTCGATGTTGATCCAGCGTTCGGGATTAAGGTAGTACCTTTAGCTCTAGCAAAAGCGTAAACTTTGCATTAATACATTAAGTTTAAGCTAACACTGTATTATTGACTATAGTGGTAAGCGTTAAGTATCCTCAATGTTTCTCATATTATCGAGGAATATACCTATGTTGCTCAAAGCGATTTTAAATGTTTTGAAACCTAATCTGAATAGTCTTGCTTTATTTGGTGTTCTAACTTTTATATGTATTGGTGGAGTTATTCAAACATATGCCTTTATAGATAATGTTCCCAGGATTTCTAAACCTCCATTGTACGATGAACTTAGCTATTTTAACCTGTGGTTCCCATGGATTCTTTTCGCTTTTCCTCTGCATGTTATTGGAGGAATTTTCAGATTGCAAGGGCTTATGAGTTTATTCCCGGAGATAAGCGAAGGATTTAAACTTCCCGTAGGTAGTATTGTTTACGCATATATTATTTCTTCTTGGACTGTTTTCTGCTGGGATAAGTGGTTTAAACATAGTAAGTATAGGAACTATTTGATGCTTCCAGCTTTCGTTTTAGCTGTACTTTTTAATCCCCCCTTCGCCATTACTGAATTATCACTAAAAGAATTGTCATTTATGGTTTCAGGTTTCATCTTTACTGCTTTAGTAATTTTAATTTACACCATCTCCATACACGGTTTTCTCAAAGCGCTACCCTTAATTCAAGTTAAAACTAAAAACACTAAAACAATATGAGGTGTTTAATTTAAATGGTTAAACTCCTTTACCTTGTTCTAGACGGTGTAGCAGATAGGCTTACTGACAAAACTACTTCTCTAGAGCTAGCAAGTAAGCCTGGCTTAGATTTCATAGCTGAAAATGGTATTTGCGGTTTAATGTACCCTATCGGTGAAGGCATAGCTCCTGAAAGCGATGCCGCCGTAATATCTATTCTCGGTTATGACCCGCATAAATGCTATACTGGTAGAGGGCCTTTAGAGGCTTTAGGTGCTAATGTTGAATTTAAGGAGGGCTTTGAAGTTGCTTTCAGAGCAAATTTCGCAACAATAGATTCTAGAAGCTTAAGAATTATCGATAGAAGAGTTGGCAGAAGCTTGAAAACAGAAGAGGCTAAGAAACTTGCTAAAGCAATTGATGGATTAAAACTAAGCTATGACAGCTATGTTAAAGTTAAGGCTACTGTTGGACATAGAGCAGTAGTTGTTATTGGTAGTAAACGTTACAAACTTTCTCCCATGGTTGAAAATAG
>CAZBXI010000018.1:21797-25308 GCA_964496035.1 uncultured Desulfurococcales archaeon | reverse complement strand
CGTTGTCCTAGGAGTATCTTTTCTATCTATTACTGGTACATTAAATGAATTGGTTCGAGAGATTATAATTTACCAGTTGACGGTTGCAAATGCTCCTCAAGAAGTAATAGATAAAACATTGACAGAGATAGGGAACTTAATGTCATATATAGTATGGATAGCTCCACCAGCCTATGTTTTCCAAATGCTTATTTTAGGGGCGCTGTTTGGTGCATTAGAAAGCTTCATAATAAACAGGTTCAGGTTAAACGTACTAGTGGCTGCAGTACTTTCAGGCGGAATATTCATAACAACACTTACCATACTTCCTATAGCGGTCTTAACATATATTGAACCGAAAATAGTAAGCATTATTCTTAAACACATAAACCTAGCATTTATTCTAATGCCTGGCATAATATATACTACCTTACTTACAATATTTAGCGGCGTTAAAGGCCCATGGAATAAGGTGAAAGAAGAAACTATTAGCCCTTAACGGGCTTAGAAGCTTTTATTTTAATCTATCTATGCTAGAGAAAGGCAATTAAGAATTCTCAATATGGATCTCCTTTCGCTAGGCATTTAATTTCATGTACAGACATCTTTCTCCCGATAAATTTTTCCAAGAACACTGCTACCGCTCCCTTTTCGAAATATGGAGTAAGTTCCTTCACATTATGCTTCATAGCTGCTTCACATTCCCAGCTTCTATGTAATCTAATAATTACTCTGTTCTCTCTATAGTGAGCAATTTCTCCTAAAGCTAGAATATAAAGTAAAAATATTTTAATAGCATCTTCCAAATCAGTTATCCCTATTTCCTTGTACGTTTCTGCAAGTTCAGAGCCCATCATTTTCCCTGATGATAGAGAAAAGCTAATCCGCCTATTTCAAATGTTTCTCTTAATCTCGCAACAATGCTTTTTCATAGCACTTTCCGAAAGAAGTATAAATCTTCTATTTAAATCATCAACTACAGAAAAATGGTAGGGATCAACCAATGTTTTAGGTAGTTAGGGCTTAACTAGGTTAACGTGCTGAACTACATCAAGTTCTTTAAGCTTATCTTCTATTTCCTTAGGCTTTACTTTAAAATATGTAAAATCAGTTATTATGAACATTGAGGCTTTCCCGCCTAACTCTATTCTGGAAGAAAAACTGTAGCTACAATCATTGACATTGTATTTACCTAGTACGGAAAATATTTTTAGCCAAAGCTCTAGGCTTGTTTACAGCAACTATGGTAAAATACCTACAAGTATTATTCTAAAGCAAAAGGTAAATTATAGTTACAGAGTCTATTTTAACGCATTATCCTCACTAAATTTCTGGCATCTACATCATGGATATATAGTACTTTGTTGTGTTTAGCTTCTACGGTGACCAGTTTTCTATTCCAGGCATTTTTCCATAATATACCCATAAGCTTTTTAGCTAGGTTTGCTAAGATAGAGGCTTTAGCTTCACGTATTTCAGCATATCTTTAACACACTAAGTGAGCAGTTATTTTAGACATAGAATATTGTAGCTTTGTCCTTTAGAATTTTTCTGACTTCTTTAAGTACTTTTCTAGGTACAAGATATGCTTCTACAATATTGTTTTTACTTATGGCTAAAACAGTTTCCCAAGGCCTTAATCCTATTAGGTTTAGTGATCTTTTCAAGAATGGTTTAGACATTCTAGCTAAAAACTTAAGCTTAACGCCCAAAGTGTTAAGGTAATCGCTAATGTAGTTTAGAATGTCCTCAAATGATATATGAGGCTTAGGTTCTATAAGTAGACCATGCATTTTCCTATATAATTCATCAAGCTTATTAATTATAATCTGCCACTGTTTCGAAGTTAAAGGTATTGGGGAATCTGCAAGAATAAGACTTGTTATGCCTTCGGTTAATATTATCCATACTTCAACAGCATATACTCCTTCAACTTCAACCTCGGCGCCTGTATGAACCTTTAAAATTTTCTCTACTGGAATGTATTTTTCAATAACTTCCCTTAGAAGTACGGGGTTGTTTATAATATTTCTAGCGAATCCTTCATGTTCAAAAAACTCATCATGGTAGTCGCTATATATGTACATTTCTCTCTAACCTTAGGTATTTAGTAGTTTTTAAGAGTACTAAAGTTTACATAAGGTCTTAAACTTCACTGTCCGTGATAGTGTTTCAACATCATTCACTCCTATGTGAATAATTTAAGTAATGATATTAGGTAGGGTGCTGTTAGAAGCAGAAATACAAGTCTTAGAGAGCCAGCTATTACGCCTACTTTTAACATGCTTTTCACTTTAATTGCTTTTGTTGAGTAAACTATTGCCATTGGTGGTGTTGATGCCGGTAAGGTGCATGCTATTGAACATGCCATTGCTGTTGTCAGTATTGGTGTTATGGGGTTTATTTTTGCTCCTAAAGCTACTGTTGCTGCTATGGGGCAGAATATGTTTGCCGTTGCTGTGTTTGAAGCTACTTGAGTTAGCCCGAAAGCTAAAGTGGCTACAATCGATGTTAATGTCCATGTTGAAACTTCTCCGCCAACATAAGCGTTTACAGATGATGCTATCCATTCCGCTAAGCCGCTAGCTAGAATTCCTTTACCTAGAAGTAGGCCTCCGCCAAAGAGGAAAATAGTGTTCCAATTTATTTTTCTAAGCATATCGTCAAAAGATATGAGATGCTTGTCTTCATGTTTAATTAAGGGTATAAGCATAAGGATTAAGATTGCGGGAACGTACTCTGGTAAATATCTTTTCAGCATGGATGCCAGCTCCGCTAAAGCAGTGCTTTTAGTTATTGATGCTACAACGGATAGGAGTCCTGGAGTAGTCCAGAGCGTTATTGCTAGTAGGAATACTGCTAAAACGTTTTTCTCAGCGTAGCTCATAGGCTTACCTATGCTATATCTCCTAGGAGCTTCAACACCAGCTAGGAATTTACGGTATAGGTAAACTATTATAGCCCACGAGGTTATTAGCCCAAAAACTGCCTGAGGTGTACCGAAAATAAACCAGTCAAAAAAGCTGACAGTGTATGATGTAAATTCTTCAAGAACAGCTTTGCCAATGAGATTTGGTGGAGTGCTTATAAGGAAAAGTAAAGCACCTGCCGTTGCTGCGTTAGCCATGAGAAGCAATGTCATTTCTTTTACCTCTTTACTTCCGCCTTTAATAGCTGAAAGGTACGCTAAAGTGATTGGAAGCATTATGCTTGCTGCACCAGTTATTGAGCCTATCATGCTTAGGAAAAATGTTGGCAAACATATAGTAAAGAGAATGGATAATGGAAAACTTCTTCCCCTATAGAGGTTTGAAAGAAATGCTACAACTCTTCTATCCAGGCCTGAAACCCTAAAAGCATTAGCTAGCGCAAATGCTCCCATGAAAATCCATATTATAGGGCTTAAGTAGGTAGGTAGTGCTTCTTTCCATTCTAAAACACCTAAAGTAGGAAGTATAAGAGCAGGTAAAAGCCCTGTTAGCCCTAGTGGAACAGTTTCTAAGACCCACCATTCAACAACCCAGAAAAGTAA
>CAZBXI010000018.1:0-21697 GCA_964496035.1 uncultured Desulfurococcales archaeon | reverse complement strand
AGTATTTTTCTAAGTATTGTTGAAAAAACTTGAACAAGCATTGATAATCCTACACTTTTCTCTCTGGCAATCGTCTTAACCCACCAAAGCGGTCTAAAATAGAATTCCTCATATGCTTTAATCAACATCTTCTTAACTTCCTCTATTTTCAAGCTTGTAGTCTCAATTATGGGAGTTAGCAGTGTGTATTTAGACCAATCCTTTATCTTTAAAATACCCTTATCTAAGCATTCCTTAAAGAAGGCTGTTCCAGGATATGGTGTTGCTATTGAGAAAACTACGAAATCTGGTTTAAGTTTCTTAGCAAAGTCTATAGTTCTCTTTATCGTATCTAGTGTTTCGCCGGGAAATCCTAGAGCAAAACTTGCAATTATTCTTATTCCGAGTTTTCTACACCATTCAAAAACCCTCATAACCTTACATAACGTAAAAGTTTTTCCAATATTCTTGAGGATGAATTCTACACCTGATTCTACACCGAAAAACAATGTAGAACAACCGGATTTCTTCATTTTAATTAAGGTTTGAAGGTTTAACGTGTCAACTCTGGCTGCTGCACCCCATATTATGTCCAATTTTCTCTCTAGAATTCTGTCACATAACCTATTAACCCATCTTCTAAACAACGTGAAAGTATCATCAACAAAAGCAATCATCTTCACCTTGTATTTTTCCTTAACATGCTCTATCTCTCTAACAACGTTTTCAGGACTTCTAAACCTAACAACACCCCCGTACATTGCTGAGGAAGCACAGAAAGAACATCTCATAGGGCATCCCCTACTGCAGACAATAGTTGTTGCTGGAACTTTCATTCCAAAAACCATATACCTATCCATTGGAAGCAAATGTCTGGCAGGAAAAGGTAATTCATCGAGATTCTTAATTAGGGGCCTGTTAGGATTCCTTACAATTCTCCCTGATTTATTCCTGTACGTTATTCCTAAAACTCTAGAGAAATCGCTTTGCTTCTCAATGTTTTTCACGATATCAAGCATTGTGTATTCTCCTTCACCTCTAACGCAAACATCAACTTCCTTGCATTCTTTAAGTGTTTCGATATCTGCAAATGTTGGATGGTAACCTCCCATAACTATTGTTGTTTCGGGTAAAACTTTTCTTACTAGCTTTGCTACGTTAAATGCATTATAGATCGTAGGTGTTAGAGCTTGAATACCTACAATATCTGGTTTTTCATTGTAAACAGTTTTAGCAATATCCTTATACGTCATGTTTAAGGCAGGAGCATCTATTATCGAAACCTTATAACCATGCTGTTCAAGAACAGCAGCAATATACGCTAAACCAAGCGGAGGAACAACCATACCTAGGAATTCACGATACTTAGACCCAAAATCTGGAGGGCTTATTAAAGTTATCTTCACCATGATGCTTCCTAAGAATACCTATAGATTTCACTAAACTTTAGTTTTTGCATTTTAAACTGATGAAGGCCTTGCAAATGAAAAAATAACTCCTGATAAGTGTTGTGAAGCTTACCAATTTCGATTTTAAACATCATCTAAGCAAGCATAGGAAAACCAAAATATGCCTAAAGGTTTTAGTTAAAACAGCAAAAGAAGCTTTAGTATATAGTTATGTAATTGCTTAAATAATGAAAAATTTTAAGAATTGTTTAAACAATTTCTTTATGTGCTACTGCTCATAATTAAATTTAAATAATTCGATTATTCTAATTTTATTAGAATAATCTGACTTAATTAGGGTAATCTAACAATGATTAGGCTCTCAAGGGCAAAAGTAGGTAAAACTTATAGAGTAGTTAGGGTTGAAGGAGCAGGCTTAGTTAAGAGAAGGATACTTGACCTAGGACTACTACCAGGCTTAGAAATTAAAGTGGTTCGTAAAGCTCCTTTAGGAGACCCTATCGAAATCATAGCCAAGGGGAACCCTATCAGCATTAGGAAGGCGGAAGCAGAAAAAATAATTTTAGAGGAGGTTAAAGGATGATGCCTTTAGCTTATGCTCAAGAAGGTAAGTTAGTCCGAATTGTTGCAATTAGGGCTGGTAAGGGATTACACAGGAGGTTGCATGAGCTGGGTATAATAGAAGGCAATTTGGTTCGGGTTATAAAAACTCAAGGTCCTGGACCTGTAATTATTGAAATCGTTAATAATTCATCTTACGTTTCTAAAAGGAACTTTCCCCCTTACCGCCCTATTGCTACTGGGGGGAGACTTCTTTTAGGGTTTGGTGTCGCGATGAAAATTATGGTTGAAGAGGTGTAGTCTCTTGGCTCGTGAAAGTAGACGTGTTAAGATAGCATTAGCAGGTATACCTAATGTAGGTAAGTCGCTCATTTTTAATAGGTTAACCGGAGGCAGAGCTTGGGTAGGAAACTGGCCTGGCGTAACTGTTGAGAAAAAGGTTGGTACATTAAGGGTAAATGGAGCAGAAATTGAGGTAGTGGATTTACCAGGAATATATAGTCTCACAGCTTATAGTGTTGACGAGCTTATTGCAAGGAACTTTATTGTCGAAGAAAAACCTGACGTAGTAGTATGTATAGTTAGCGCAATAAATCTTGAAAGAAGCCTCTACCTTGCTCTATCGCTATTAGAGCTCGGCGTTAATGTAATTATAGATCTTAATATGGTTGATTTAGCTGAGAAGGAAGGTTACAGAATAGACTATAAAAAACTAGAATCTCTCATAGGTGTACCTGTCGTACCAACCGTAGCCACTACAGGTCAAGGTATTAGCAGGCTAAAGGAGGCTATTGTGAAGGCTATTCATGAAAAGAAGGTGCAGGTACGTATTGTAGATTATGGTAGAATAGTTGAGGAAGCAATATCTAAGATTGAGGAAGTAATTAAGGATTTAGCTCCAAAACTTGCAGAAAAATATCCTGCTAGGTGGATTGCACTAAAACTCTTAGAAGGAGATAGTGACATTGTAGGTAAGGTTTCAAAGCTACCTGCAGGTAAAGAAATAATAGATAAAGCTAATCAACTTAGAGAAATAATTGGGAAAAAGATAGGTGACCCTGAGTCTTATATTGTTAAGCAAAGGTATGAAAAGGTTCTAGAAACTGTTAAGGCTGTTGTGGAAAAAGTAGCCGCACTAAAAGTATCTATGACGGATCTTCTAGATAGCATTCTAACACATAAGATCGTTGGAATACCTTTCGCTCTTTCAGCAATATATTTGCTCTTTAGGTTCGCATTTGAAGTGTCAGCACCTCTTGCAGACCTGGTAGATGCGGCTATTAATAGCTATTTACATGATTTAGTCTTGGGCATTCATGGCCTACCTGACTGGCTCACCTCATTCTTAGCTGATGGGATTATTGCTGGCGTAGGAGCGGTACTTGTATTTTTACCTGTTATCGCATTCTTCTTCTTAGGTTTCGCTATATTAGAGGATGTAGGATACATGGCGAGGGTAGCTTTCCTAGTAGATAAAGTGTTTCATAAGTTCAACTTACCTGGGAAAGCAGTAATACCATTAATTATAGGTTTTGGATGTAACGTTCCAGGTGTAATGGCTGCTAGAGCTATTGAGGATGAAAATGAGAGAAAAACAACGGCACTAATAGCGCCTCTAGCTTCATGTAATGCCCGTTTACCAGTATACTTGGTAATTGGCGGTGCTGTTCTAGGAGCCTCGGCAGGCTTTGCTGTACTTAGCCTGTATGTTTTAGGTATAATTTTAGCGTTAATCGTAGGTTTATTGCTTAGAAAAACGCTTTTTAAAGGTGTTAGTAGTGGCTTCATTATGGAGTTACCGCTATACATGATGCCTCGTCTTAGTAATGTAGCTATAAAGACTTGGGAGAGAACTAAGAGGTTCTTATTCAAAGCAGGTACGGTAATATTTCTTGCTACGGTAATGGTGTGGCTGTTATCGGTAACGGGTCCAGGAGGATATCTTGGGCCAGAAGCTCTTGAAGACCCTCAGCTTATTAGAGAAAGCTGGGTTGGCATTTTAGGCCAATCATTAGCTTCAACCGTATTCTCGTTAATGGGATGGGATTGGAGAGCAGCAGTAGCTCTGTTCTTCGGCTTTATAGCTAAAGAGATCGTAGTTAGCTCAATGGCTATACTGTATGGTGTAGGAGAAGAAAAATTAATGGATGTTATAGCTGAGAGCCAAGCATTTACGCCGCTAACTGCTTATGCTTATATGGCTTTTGTCTTAATCTACGTACCATGTCTTGCAACTCTCGCTACGGTAAGAAACGAATTAGGGTTAAAGTATGCATTCTTAGCTTTAATCTACGAGGTTCTATTAGCATACGTCGTATCGCTAAGCATTATAGGTATAGGCTCGGTACTTGGCTTTAAATAAAGGTGGTTGATTATGGAAAATAGTAAGGGTATATTTAAACGTTACATGTATATTATAATTCCTGTAGAAGTTGTGCTAGGCTTAGTGTACTCGGTAGCAGGTTTTATAGCTATTATTAACTGGTACTTAGGAACTACTGGGACGGGAGAATTCTTGTACTCAGACTATATACCGGGAGACTTAGGTATATGCTTGGTAATGTTGTCTATAGGTTTATTAATGATTTTATCAGCATATTATTGGTTTAGGAGAAAACCGGTAAAGAGCTTAGCAGCAACTACTTTAGGTTTAGGTTTAGCTGTAGCCGCTATGGTGATGCAAGTACTTGCCATTATAGCCTCATGGCTTGACGGTATTATTGTAGGTGAGCCTATAGCCTACGAGGAGCTAGTAATGGGTTTTCTAAGAGCTGAAGCTCTACTAGGATATATAGCACTACCCCTATTCTACATATCCCTAAGAATCTTAAGTAAAATTACCACATAACTACATGGAATTAACATAACGTTCAAGTCATAAGGGAGTACCTACTATGTACTTTAAATGACGCAGCAATCCTTAAGCTTATATTCCCTTATAACCTCGCCATATATGCTTCCTACTTCTATAAGAGAATTAAAATACATTATAAAAGCATGAACCTATTACAATAAGCAATATCATAGCGTAATCTCCTTACAGCAAATCGTAAATAGGTTTAGAAAACTGAGAAAATATTGGATAAGCCCTTAATATAATGTTCAACATAGGGTTATTCATGTATGAATATCAAATAATACATGTAAATTCACTATTACTTAAGATTACATCACATGTGCTACTACCGTATGTTGTAAGAGAATTCTATAGGTTTCTATGTGAGAACATAAATCCTAGATTTAAACAAGTCTATGAGGGATTTAAAGTATAACCTCCCAAAAACTACCAAATGCCAGAAATACTCCTAGAATAATGAAATTGGAGAGGTGAAAAGAGAGCCTATGACAATAAATCGATAATGGCTATAGCCTATGAAGCAGAAGCAAGAACATCAGAAATACTAACTCTAAAAAGTGTTGCATCGAATGAAAGACCTGTATCACTATTTGTTAAGCAGGTTTCTGGTGCTGGCAGAAACAACGTAAGTTTGCAATGTTTTGCGGTTCTTAAACTAATCTACTAAGATACTTTATAAGATACTTTAAAGCTAAATTACTTAATTCTTTGAAGCCCTTGTCAAAAGTGTAGAAGTGTTTGTATTTTAAACATACAGCTGTGGGCTAAGACTAGTGAATCTATTTTGGGAAGTTTATATGTTTTTTCTAAGATGTGAAGCTTTAAAGCATATGTCTTGGTTTAAGGGTTCTATTCGTGGTGGAGACCTCCTAGACGTTGTTTAAGTAGTTTATGTAGTAATGTTTTTGCTTCTAGAAATTTATTTTCAACACCGAACTTAATGCTGTACACGTGGATTTCATGAATAGATATTATCGATAAAGCTCTTGTAGTATGCTTTCTAAGAATATCTTTAGCAACATCAAACCTATTTTCCTCTTTAAATAGGTAAGCTATTAACACATTTGTATCGTAAAACCCTCTACCTTCTCTCACTAGTTTTCCTCTCCCTATCTAACTCTTCAACTAAGTTCTTAACCTGGTAACCGGGGTTAAGAATACCGGCTAGTTCGTTAAGACTTAGTATTTTCTCGACAATAACTTTACCATTTTCAACATAAACCTTAACGTAGTCACCGGGAACTATATTTAACCTATCACAAACTTCCTTAGGCAAAGTTATTTGCCTCTTCCTAGTAACTTTAACGATGCTCAAGCAAAAACACCAAAACTACACATTGCTAGTACTACTATATAGGAGTACTACTTCATGCATGGAGAACTTATTTAAAGTAAGGCAATTATCGTTCCCACAACGTTAAATATGCTGAAACATTGAACATTATCATAACCTTTGAATCTTTAGCGTTTTTACAGAGCGAAAAAATAAAAGCCTAGTTATAATTACGTGTTTTCCCTAATAATCGATTTGGTTACTGAAGTTAGGATAGATAGTTATGCTTAAAGTCCCTATAGGTAGCAGGGAATTAAGAATTCTAATTGAAACTGTAAAGTTAACCGAGGAAGCTAAGCCATATTCGTGGTTTTTCCTAGAAGGAACTATGAGAACACGGCCTCATAAACATGGAACAGTAGGTTTCTCCTAGTATTATTGGGAAAAATTAAGTGTTTCTAGGTTTTCTTAAGCGATATAAGCGCCACTATCACCAAGAATATTCCTAAAATTATAGATGCTACACCTGCTAAATAGGGGTAAAGGAGTTCAGGAGAAACAAACAGAAGAACCCCTGTAGCTACGAGTAGTAGGCCTACCAAGGTTAAGCCTATTGAAGGAAGTGTTTTAGGAACAGATACTTCAACACGTCTAACTTCCTTGCCTCTCAGAAAAGCCATAGCTAGAAAGCCTACACCCATACCTATAGCTCCACCTACATCCGCTCTTCCAAGCAGAAGACCTATACCAGCACCTATGAACATACAAGCGACAAATACGAGACCCCCAATTTCCTTTTTCTCCTTTCCGTTATCCAACACCTTAACCTCCAAGATGTTGTGAATATAATTAAGTTGCGGAGAAATAAAGGTTATTCTTGTAAGGTCATTACCCTTATTAGCCCTCAGCATGCTTAATAGGTTCTAGAAGAGGAGGAAGGTTATGGATAAAGCTAAACTCTTAAAGGCTACGGGTATTGGTAGATTTCAGGTTATGGCGTTGCTTCAAGCAGCAAGACATTATATCATACATAAAGACTTAAAGAAGGCTAAGAGCTTCGGGTTGAACAGGGCAATATTCTATGCTTGGGCTAAACATTACGGCCCCCGTAGTAGACCATGGATGAGTTTGAGAGTAGAGGAAATACTAAGTAGACCAAGTAGTATCGAAAAGAGGAAGACTAGTTGTCCTGAAGGATACATTGAGGTTCTTGGAGAATGTGTTCAAGTAGATAGCTTAGGATACTATGTTATTGGAGAAAAATCCCAAACACCACAAGATTTCGACTACCAAGTTCTTAAGAGGATAGGTAAAGTAGCTGACCCTAGCAAGGTTTGGGAAGCTGCAATAGAGTATGTTAGTAAGTTTCCTAAATGGGTTTTAGAAGACCCGCAAAAATTTTACAAACTAGTCTATGAACCTGTAAGAGACCACTTCATCTTAGAAGTCGTTAAAGGAGGAAAACCCGAACCACCGCGAAGCCTTCTTGACAGACTACGATCATTAGAGGAAATGTATAGAAGGATAAAGTCTAAGCAGAAAACACTGTTTGACTTTAGCTAGTAACTTATGTTCCTCCCGTAATATTGATTACCTTCTTTGAGAATACTTCTATAAATTCTTCGAAATTGTATGGTCTAAGAATGAGGTACTTCTTCTCATTAATTTTCGCAACCACGTTTTCACTCCACGGTTTTACTGAAGCAACGTAGGCTTCATTACCTCCTGAAAGTCTAAACAATCCGACAGCAATTACTCCCGGAACAGATAACCCATAGAGTCTTAGGTAATATACTCCCACGCACTTACTAACTTTACACACATAGGCTTCTCTAATCTGTTCCCTAGGAACTTTCTCTTTGAAACTAATTAGGCCGGGCATTTCTATCTTGACTAATCCGTTTTCTAAAACTATTTTCGACTTGAAAATTGCAGGGTAAAGTATAGCGTCGAACACGATGAACGTAACTATTCCTCCTATGATAAGTGCCGATACGGTACCTGGCCCATGCACGTCCATAGTAAGCACAATAGTGAGGATAAAAATGAAGGGCGCTGCTAGCAGTAGTATGCGGACAACTTTATACTTACCTGGAGGAATAAGGTAGAATACGTGCCTGTAAGTAGGTTTCTTCAAGAACACTTCCCCCAACTTACTACTTCAATTATTTTGCTTGAAAATTCTTCTAAGAACTCCTTGAAATTGGATGGTTTTAATACTATGTACGTTCCATCCTTAAGTTCAATAACCAAGTTTTCTCCATGAGAATCTACGGATGCAACATAGGCTTCTTTGCCGTTTGGGAGTTTAAAATATCCTACAGCAAAGTTTCCAATACTTGTTCCCCAAGTTCTATAGCTATAACCTCCTAAACATGCATCTACATCACATACGTAGGCCTTTACAATGTGTTCTCTAAACACCTTCCTATGTAGAGGAAATATTCCCGGAACATAAACTTCAACGAATCCCTCACCTACAATTATTTTTGAAAAGTAAAGTTGGGGAATTAAGCATGCGCCAAAAACTAAACCCACTATCAAATAGCCTATTAATATGGGGTATAAACCTTTAATCGCCTTGCTCCTAACAATCATAGTGTTAATTGCGATTAATATTCCGAGTACCGGAATTAGATATGCTAGTAGGGTAAAAGTAGTGTTTGTTGAAGGAGTAAGAGGAAAAATAACATTCAATATTAGCACCTAACCTGTCCTCTACTTAATCCTTTGTCTTTAACATGATTTAAACACTACCAATAACTCTTTAAAATAACCTTATGAGGTTAAGTATGTTTAATGAGGCGTAATGTTAAAATCAGTAACACTATAGCGTAAACTGATAGGGCTATGGCGTTTTCTAATGCTTTAGCTAATGCTCCAAGTACTATGTTGGGTAGAATGAGGAAACATGCTAGTGCAAATATTGTTACACACCATCCTTTAATAATGCCTATTCTTTTAGCTAGGAAATCAAATAATGCGCCAAAAATAGCTCCTAGGATAAGCATGAAAAACACTATTATAATGGGTGAAGCAAGTAAGGCTAACCGTATAGTTTCTTTAAACATTGAAACATCTATCCCGTACACGGATTTAGTCAATTCTACTGTTTCTTCAACTACTGCTTCAATATTAGGGATTATCGTGATTGCAGAGTATGCTCCTTGAACTATTCCTGCAACTGCTCCGGCTATTAAGCCGTTAAGTACATGTTTGCTTTCAACCATTATACTTTCCTCAAATACTAAAGTACTGTTAACCTAGTATTTACGCTAAGATATATTTGGATTTAGGGTTGGAAAATATTGGAACTTAAACACATCTTACTAGCATTAATTCTTGCAATACTTATTGTAGCTACATTGCAATATGGTTTAAGTAGGCCTTCGCAAATAGGGGAACAGTTCAGGGTAAATTATTTTCCCTAAGCTATTCGTCAAGTACCTTGTCTATTCTCTTGCTAAGGAAGAATTATAGAGTGTTTGAAGATGTGAAGTGCCCATGTATTTTACTAGACTATACCGGGATAATAGTAGACTACGTTGGTTACGAGAACGGCTACTATCTCGTTGACTATACTATCCTACTTAGATCTTATGAGAGAAACATAACCTCATTTAATGTAATATTAAAGGTAAGTTCTGAGGAGAACAATGTTTACTATTTAAACGATAGTTTAATAGGCAAATGGATTTACTGTTTAGATAAAAAATTACGTGGCTTAGAAGAAAAGAATCCAGTTCTAAACTGTACATGTGTTTCACGTGGTTGGAGAGGCGGGACTGTTTATGGGAATTGTGTAAGGCAGGGAAATAAAGTAGGTATTGCTGCATATGCAGGTTCTCTTGACATGTGTGGATCAAGGTTTGATGTTTATGTAAATTACTTCTATAATGTTAAAAATGCCCTTTTAACCAGGACTTTCGGCCTAATAGATGACGTGCTGTATAGAGTTTACGACATTTACTACATAGACCATGTAGATCTAACTATGCAAGCATATGGGGAGAGTAATATTGAACATACGAGACAGGTTATAGGTAATGAGAAGTTCTCAATAAATAGAATCTATATCTCCCTTTCGCCGACAATATGCATAACCTATAGGTCAAATATTGAAGGGATATTAGAGATTATTCTTCCAAGCGGTAAGGGGCGCAAAGCTCAAATCCATGTTACAGACTATGGTCACGTTTTCTTACCGTTTGTGGAGAAGTTGGTAACACTACCCTATGGAAAATATCATGTAGCTATTATGGATAAGGCAGGTAACGTTGTTTGGGAAAGCGATCTTGAATTAGAGAAGTACAGTTTAAGTGTATTAAACGCTACCCTGAATGTTAAAGGAGAAAAAGCCATATTTGAAATTGAAAATAAAGGTAACATACCCACTTATATTACTAAAGCTAAAATAAGAATTAACGACTTATTCTTCATTGAGGAGGACTTATCTTTCATCCCCATAAGAGCATCAAGTATAAACAAAATAGTACTAAACATACCGATTGACATACCTCCGGAGGAAGTAAGGAAAGTTGACGTAGTTTTGATAAACGATAAAGGTGAAGAAGTTCTCTCATATAGCTTTAAAATGTAATTAGGCATTACATTTATTTACAAGTTAAAATACTCATACATAATGTTCACCTGTTCTTTAAGAGCTCAGGTGATTTAATGAGTAAGTTAATAGTGTTTGACTATGATGGAACAATTGTTCAAACATTAGATGTGTTTAGAGAGTCACTGAAAGAGCTTGTAAGGAAACTTGGTTTTAAACCTGGAGATTTCAGCAAGGAAGAATTTGAATATATGGCTAAGCATACGCCGAAAATATGGTTACCTAAGATTTTATCTAAAATACCGGAAAATAAGAGACCTAACCCCGATTATGTTTTAGAAGTTTTTAAGCGAATATATTCTGAAAAACACTTGAGACTAATTAGGCCTGTGAACGGTATACGTGAAGTTTTAAGTGAATTGAAAAGGAGAGGGTATATCTTAGTCTTAACTACGGGAAGAGTGCTTGTTTCGGAATATGTTGAAGAGGAGCTCAAGTACCTAGGTTTGGATAAATATTTTGACTTGATTTATGTTCCAAACAGTTCTGATAAGGTAAGAACCCTAAGCACCATTGTTAAAATGTTTAACACTAAAGAATGCATCATAGTAGGAGATAGCGTCGATGATATTAAAGCAGGTAAGCTCTTAGGGCTTAAAACAGTAGCTGTACTTTATGGATTCACAAATGCAAATGAGCTTATAAAATGCGGACCAGACCATGTTGTTAAAACTGCTACAGAGCTTATAAACCTAGTTTAATTACCAATTACGAATATGCTATAGCTCACAAAGACTGTTCTGAATTATCTTAAGAAATTATTCTGAGATATATGACGGACTCCACTACCTAGACCTATGCAGTAAAAGCACTATAGAGTCGGCGTTAAAATGGGTTATTAGAGTTGCTGATGCAAGAAAAACTGTAGGGTGGCGTACGGTTTTTCATACAGGCATATCAATAGACTTATTGCTTAATGATAATGTCTCTGTAAATGAAGTAGTTGAAGTGATCAAGAAGTTTATTGATGAACATTCAGCTAAAAACTAGTGCTAAGCGTAACTCACAGACCGTATCCAGGTAGAAGTTTTCAGAAAAATAGCTTTAGACAAGGTTAATGCAATTAGAAAATTATTGGATTACCCCAGGTAGTTCTTTGAGTTTTCAAAAATTACTGCTTATGCCTTTTCGCTAAAAGTTCTTTTAGCTTTTTTAGCCCATCGTAGGGATCTTTGCCGTAGGCATCTGCTCCAATTTTCCTAGCGAATTCTTCGGATAAAGGTGCTCCTCCAACTATGACAATGTACTTGTCTCTAATACCTTTCTCTTTAAGAATAGCAATTACCTTCTCTATATTCAGCATTGTTGTTGTTAATAGTGCGGATATAGCAATCACGTCAGCTTTACGTTTCTCCGCCTCTTCAACAAATTTCCATGCAGGTACATCTACGCCTAGGTCTATGACCTCAAATCCTGATGACTGAAAAACTACGCTAACAATGCTCTTGCCTATATCGTGAATATCTCCTTCGATAGTTCCTATAATAACCTTACCCAAGGTCTTGGCTTTACCCCTTTCCGCAATCCTGGGTTTTAAGTACGTATTGAATATCTCCTTGAATATATCAGCTGCTAGAACTAATTCAGCTATGAAGTACTCGCCTTCCTTAAATTTCTCACCTATAATTTCCATTGCCGGTCTCAAAGATTTCTCAATTACCTCTTCGGGAGAATAGTTCTCTAATGCTTCTTCAACAAGTTTTCTAAGAACATTTATGTCTAGAGTTTCAATAGTGCTCATGTAATTCTTCAATTTTTCAAGTATGTCACTATGTTTCATGATAATTACCTACGTGCACTTGGTTTCTAATCTAACTACAATATTTTAAATTCTAGGTAAAGTGTTTTAACCCTATCTTTACCATGTTGAAGAATGCTTATTAGCTCTCCCGTTAAAGTCAAAATAGGGTATGTTAACACTATGAGTAAAGTTTGGGATATCGAAGAGTTTAAGAAAAGGTATCCGCATTTAGCTAAGGAAATTCTTGGAAGCAAAGGTAGTGTTCATTTTAGGATTGGTGTTAGAGTTAAAGATCCTTGGAGGGGCTATGATCCTAACGTTTACGATTTTATTAGAAGAGCCGACACCATAGAGCAAGCCCTTGAAGTCGTAGATTTCTTGGAGAAGCGTGGGGAACTATCGCGTGAAGAAGCTGAGAAAATAAGGAAGCAACTTAGAGAAAAGGGTCTACAAAGTTTCGGACCTAAGAAAGAGTTTGGATATTACTTAAAGGCAGCAGGATATGAATAGTAGTTTAATTCTTCATTTAGGTTAAGAGATTGATCACTAATTTATTCTTTACATAGTAATGTAAAGGTTTATTAGTGTCTAGTATAGAGTAGGATTATGAAGTATGGGGTGTGCAAGTAAACTATGATGGATATTGAGAAACTAGTATGCTTACTAGATGACCTCGTTATTGCGAAAACTATTTATGATTTAGTTAAACTAGGCTATAATCCCACTACATTATATAGAACTTTAAACAGTCTTGTAAAGTACGGGTTCATTAACGTTACTTACATAAATAATGTTAGGTATTACCACCTTACAGGTCTCGGTGCAGAACTATTAAAAATTTTGAAAAAAGCAATAGTCAATAAGCTAGCTAAGAATCTCGGTTTGCAAGGAATTAAATACAAGGTATGGTGGGGAGATAACGAGACGAGAGCTATTTCTCCAATAGTATACGTTGACAGAGAAATAACTCTTCCAGTAAGCATTAGGAAACTAGTAAGAGTAAAGATAGGTTTTAGGGAATGATACCAGGCAGGGTGTGTAGTAGAGAAGACATTATCAGATTATTAAGCTCAATAGGTGGGTTAGTGAAAAGTAACACAATAGTTTACGTACTAGGAGGAGCAGCTCTCATACTTAGAGGAATAAAAGACTCAACTATAGACATTGATATTATCGCGGATAATCTTAGATCATATAATGCTATTATAGAAGCATTAACCGCTTTAGGTTTTCACAGAGAAACTAAAATGAAATTCGTAAATACGCGAACAAATGAAATTGTCGATCTTGATTATGGGAAATTCATAAGGCTAAGATTATATGATGTAATGAAGGAGAGAGCAGAGTTCTTAGGATCCTTTGGTAATCTTCAAGCATTCATCTTGTCTAACGAACACATAATATTCTTTAAGTCATTAACTGAACGTAAAAAAGACATAGAGGATATAAAAACGATTTTAAAGAAAGGAAACATAAACTGGCGTATCCTAGTAAGGGATGCAATATTCATTACAAAAATAGAGTTAAAAGAAAGAAAAGAAAAAGGAGTTCTTCTTGTCTATGAACTTTACACTAGCCTAAGAATTATAAGGAACTCTCATCCCGAGGTAATTCCTAAAAATGTCATGATAGAACTTGAGAGATATGCTGAAAAATACTTCAACAAATGGATTAATTTAAAAACACAGAAAATCACCTGAATATTGTTGTAGTAATTACCAATACAGAGACCTTGAGAAGAACATATAAAACCTGATATAATTGTATATTCACTTTGCTGTGATTATTTACATTATAGTTAATGTTTAAGAACTCTTTAGTTTATAGTTTTTTACTGGTGAACATGTTTTGTCTACTGGGATTTTCCAAATACCTAAGCCTAGGAATGAGCCTATTTTAACCTATGCTCCTGGAACTAGGGAAAGAGAGGAGTTAATGAAGAAGCTTAAGGAGTTGAAAAGTAGGAAAGTAGAAATCCCGCTAGTTATAGGTGGTAAGAAGGTTAAGTCTGGCGAGCTTGGCGTTTGCCGTTGTCCTCATAATCACTCCTTAATTTTAGGTTACTATCATAAGGCTTTGGAAGAACATGTTGAGGAAGCTATTGATGAGGCTCTTAAAGCTTGGGATAAATGGGCTAATATGGACTGGTACCATAGGGCAATGATTTTTCTTAAAGCAGCGGAGCTTCTAGCAGGGCCTTATAGGTTTGAAGTTAATGCTGCAATAATGCTGTGTCAAAGTAAGACGCCGAGGGAAGCTGAAATAGACTTGGCCGAGCTTATTGATTTCTGGCGTTTTAACGCATACTATATGAGGTTCCTATATGAGCAACAACCAGAAACGCTTACAGGGGAGCTTAATAGAATAGATTGGAGACCTCTTGAAGGCTTCATTTTCGCAATAACTCCGTTTAACTTTTTCTCGATAGACGGTAACCTGCCAACAGCACCCGCCATGATGGGTAATGTTGTAGTGTGGAAACCTTCAGCTCCAGTAGTTTACTCAAACTACTACATTATGAAAATACTTGAAGAAGCGGGACTACCACCGGGCGTAATAAACTTTATTCCGGGAGATGCTGAGAAAATAGCTAAAATAGTTCTATCACATTCAAAACTCGCAGGAGTTCACTTTACTGGAAGCACTGCAACCTTCAGGAAAATATGGAAGACTATTGGAGAAAACATACACATTTACAAGTCGTTCCCGAGAATTGTAGGCGAAACCGGAGGTAAAGACTTCATATTCCTCCATAAATCGGCAGACATAGATGAGGCACTAGTTGCCATTATTAGAGGGGCTTTCGAGTATCAAGGGCAGAAATGTTCTGCAGCATCAAGACTATATGTTCCGAAGAGTTTATGGCCTAAACTTAAGGAGAAATTGCTTAAAGAACTAGATAAGGTAAAAGTCGGTGATGTTGAAGACTTCTCAAACTTTATGGGTGCTCTAATAACTAGAGAGGCTTTCAACAAGGTTGTAAGCTACATTGAATATGCTAAAGCACATCCTGAGGACTACGAAATAATTTATGGTGGAAAATACGATGACAGTAAAGGGTACTTTGTATGGCCAACTATAATCATTTCTAAAAAGCCTAAGGGCAAGTTGATGGAGGAGGAAATTTTCGGGCCAGTACTTACAGTGTATGTTTACGATGATGACAAGTATGAGGAGACATTAAAGCTATGTAATGAAACATCACCATACGGTCTAACCGGCTCTATTTTCGCTAAAGACCGTGAAGCAATAATGATTGCTGAAAGAATTTTAAGATGGGCTGCTGGAAACTTTTACATAAACGATAAACCAACTGGAGCAATAGTTAATAGACAGCCCTTCGGAGGTTCTAGAGCTTCAGGAACAAATGATAAAGCTGGTTGGTGGCTTAACTTACTCAAATGGGTTACTTTAAGAGCTATAAAGGAAAACCTTAACCCACCAAAGAAGTGGGAATGGCCATATATGGGTACTTAGCCTTTAAATCCTATCCTATACATTTTTTCAGGGTTTATTAGCCCAGCTAAGCTCATAGCTAGTTTCTGGTCTTTAAGCTTAGTCATGAGCTCCTTGTATAATTGTTGCTGAAATATTTGGAGAAGATCAGGTGTTATTCTGCACATGGAATCTACAAGGTCTATTGGGTGAGGTACACCATTAATTCCTGTTATGCTAGATAAGTAGGATACTATGTCGCCTTTTAATAGTCTTTGGCTTATGAATAGTTCTACTTTAGTAGCTAGCATAAAGAATGTTGGTGTAGAGGACTTGTACACGGCAAGTTCAACGTCTGGAGCGCGGTCTACATATTCAAGTACACCAACGATCCATCTATCTCTTTCCCTAAGCCTTCTGAGAGTGCTTTTCGGAAGCTCATTTTCATGCTTCCTAATGAACTCCTCTATACGGCAAGCTATTTCCGAGTACGACTTAAGGTCAATCCATTCACCAGGGTTTAGTATGTATGTTGCAAGTGCCTTATCGTTAATGTTTAACCCAGGTATGTCTGCTATAATAGGTATGTCAAGCCCATAGGCTCTCTTAACAATACCAGCTATCGCTACGTCTGTTTCGTCAGCTAGCTCAAGCATTTTCTCCGTTAAATCTAAGTACTTCAAATACAGTTTAGACATTAAACCGTGTCTTCTAAATCTCAAAGCTGGAGGTATCCTTGGAAAGATTTCTCCATCAATCATTACTAAGTCTAATTGCTCTCTCCCTTTCTTAACATCTTCAAGAAGTTCTACTACGAATTTTCTTTCAATAATCTTTGAATACACTTTAGCTAGATCCTCAAACTCTTGAACAAATCTTAAGAAACCCTTACTATCTGCTCTAGGAGTTTTTCTGGGTTTACAACCGTAAAATATGTGGGACCTTATGATCGTTATTAGCTTGCCTCCAGTTAGTTCAAGTGGTGGATCAGTGAAACTGGTATCTAATGCAATACTACATATTTTACGTGGTTTTCCTCTTGGAATTTTAAGTATTAACTTTTGGCTTTCAAGTTTGCTTCTTATTTTTCTTAGTTTTTCGCTACTAGCAATACTTGCTATTCTCTTAGCTTCTTGAGCCACAGTTTCTTTTGCCAAAGAAACTATTGGTTCTTCAAAAACCTCTTCAGGAGCATGTTCTTCACTTATCGTGGTGAGGGCACCTCCTTAACCTTAATTAGAACGGGGATTTTAAGGGGGTTCATAAGGCCTGCCACATAAAACTCTCTTTTTTCTAAAATCGCTAACGAGGATTCACTTATTCCTGCAAGGTTCATAAATGCCGATATCTCGTTGAAGTCCGATGGCGTTTGAAGTTTGCTAAAGAACCATGTATTAATATTTCCTCTGATTTCAGGATCTATGTCTATTGCTCTTTGCGTTGCAAGTATTAATCCAAAACCCCATTTTCTACCTTCCCTAGATGTTCTAGTTATGGCTTTATGAGGTTCACCGCAGTATCTGCATGCATAGTTGTGAGCTTCATCAACCACAGCAACAATGTTTACTGGTTCTTGTTTTTCTTCTACTTTCTTCCAAACTTCATTAATTACTGTTGAGACGACGTATTTCTTGACAATAGAGTCTTCCATGCTTAAATCTATGACTACGAGTTTTTGTTTAAGCGCTAGGTTAACTATGTCTGATGGTAGAACGTTTCTTCTACTTAGTGATTTGAAAAATCCTTCACCTAACCTAACATCTAAAGATATTCCCAGTCTTACTTTGGCACTTTCCCTGCCCTTTAAAATATCGATTACTTTCAAAGCGTAGTTTCTATATTCTGAAGACCTCCATTCTATAGGATGTTTTGCCATAAGCCTTGTTAGTTCACCATAGTTTATTAGACCTACTAGTTTAGATAGAACATTGTGTGTAAAGCTTTTCTTAAGCTCTGCTACTCCAAGTTTTTCAATTTCTTCTTCGCTTAAACTTGGGAAAACTTTGTCGAAAGCATACCATAGAGTTGAGAGTAAAATGTATTGCTCGTATGTTCTGCGATCCAGCCCTGTTCTTTCAAGTATTAGGTCGGAGATTACTGAAACGTCTAAGACTATTTTAGAAGCCTGTACAACGTAGTTTCTGTAATACGGAGCATAATCTACCCCTGCATGGTCGAAAACAATAACCTTGTACCCTGTTTTACTAAGTATTTCGTCTATGAGTGCTTTTACAAGTCTTGATTTACCTGTCCCGGTAGCTCCAACAACAGCTACGTGGAAAGGTATGCTTTCAGGGGTTAAGGGTATTTCAACACCACTGTACTTGTGAACACCAACTACAAGACCCTTACCTAAATTGACTTTCAGATCTTCTTTACTTTCAACAACATATACTTTAGATCCGGGGTTTGGTGGTAATTCCACACTTTCAAGTTTGGAGTCTTTAAATGTTCCAATTATTGAAATATATGCTCCAGTATGTGGTAAAGTTCCGCTTTCAACTAAAGAAGGGTTGTCTACGAAACTTGTTCTACGGTAAATACTTAGAAATGGTTCATACCTTTTTACGTTCCTTAGAATTCCTAAGAATTTAATGTTTCTCCACGAATCATCTATTATAATGAGTTGTTCCTCCTTAGCGTATTTTTCAGCTTCCTCATAAACTATTAAGGGGGCATATGTCGTAGTAGAGCCGCTAGCAACAACACCTATAAGCTTCATTCTCTCACCACTACCTACTCCAAAATACGTAAGAGACGTATTTAAAAAGGTACTTAGTTGTAGAACTCAAAGAGTGAGTTTAAGTACTTTTAGCCAAGATGCCCCTTAACTACTATTGTTTTCTCTTCGCCAATAATAGCTTTTTTCTCTGCTTTAGCTAACTCTTTTGAACTGTCTGCCTCTTTAAACACGAAACATGGCTGTAGCGTATAGCGGCCGGGAAGGTGTAGAGGAACACTTACGGTTTTCCTATAACATTTACCAGGTATTAGCTTTACCTGCGCAAATATGTCCAGTTGAACGTAGAAGCTAGGTTCAGTACCTAAGTATAGTCCATTCCTATATATTTTCACGTAGAAACCAGGATAATCAATTCTAATAATCTTACTTTCATTACTGCAAATAACAGCTGTAACCTCTATCCTCTCTCCAACGCTAAACACTTTCCTATCTGGAAAGATAAATGAAACATTAATTCTGCTCTCTTCCTTCCCTACAATGATAGTATTATAGACCATGTAGGTAAATAGGATTAGAAAGAATATTACTATGATACATAACATTTGTTTCATATGTTTCAACATCATTTTGACCCGAGTTAATGCAATCTCCTTACTAATCTTCACTTTGAAATCAACTAATCTTAAATTTTACGTCTATATCTGAAATTTATCTTGTAATTATTTTAACCTAATAACATAAAAATATAACAGTAATTTACATCGAGTATGCGTTTATGGCACACTAAAGTCTATATCATGAATGTTGATATGAACAAAGTTAAAGTCTTGGAGCTCTAATAAACGTTATCACAAATGCTATGAACGCTACTATTGATATTAAAACATGTATTATCATAACCGTCTTTTTCTTCCTAGGATCCTTTATCATTATAGTTAGAGCTCCAGTTATCATGGATAAACACAGCAGTATGAATGTTATTATTGCATCTATGTAGTGGTAAGTAATCATAAGTCCCTCCTTATATTGTTTAAGTACAATGAGTTTTCTTTAAGCTTAACCACTTTTAAATTGCAAGTTTTAACGTAAAAATTGAGGTTAGAAAAACCATGTTTAGAAGTAATGGTGTTGCAAGAAACTTGGCACTTCTGGCTATAGTTTTAGTCCTTGTTTCAACAATACTAGTAGCATATAAGATATTTGAAGTTCTTCCTTGGCCAGCGCCTTGGAAACCTACCCCCAGTCCTAGGGAACAGTATGTAGAAAACATAACAATAATTTACTTACCTTTGCCTAGGCTTAAAGGCGAAATAAGTTTAGAAGAAGCATTATCTATGAGGAGGAGTATTAGAGAGTATGTCGATAAGCCTATACCGTTGGATGTTTTAGCTCAAATACTTTGGGCTGCTCAAGGAATTAACGAAATAAGGCATAGGTTTAGAACAGCTCCTTCTGCTGGCGCAACATATCCCTTAGAAATATATGTTGTTGTTAAGAAGGGCGGTGTTGAGGGATTAAAAGCGGGTGTTTACCACTATAATGTTTATCTCCATGCATTAGAACTCGTAAGACTAGGTGATTTTAGTAAAGAGTTAGCTAAGGCAGCTCTGGATCAACCCTGGGTTGAAAATGCTATGGTTAACCTGGTTATTGTTGCCGAATATGAGAGAACCACTATAAGATATGGTGATAGGGGTTATAGGTATGTTCACATGGAAATCGGACATGTAGGCCAAAACGTGTACTTGCAAGCTTGTGTTCTAGGTTTAGGTACAGTCGCTGTTGGAGCATTTTACGACAATAAGGTAAAGGAAATATTAGGTTTACCAGTAAAATACCATCCATTGTACATAATGTCTTTAGGGTATGCTAAAAAACCATACAAGCTTTCTTTCGAGGAGCTGAAAGAATTCTATTTAGAAGAGAGAAGTAAATATGAGAGACTATAGCGCATCCCCTATTATATTGGAAGTTTTTTACCGAATTTCTCCAGAACTCTTAGTTCTAGGATTTTTTGCCATTCAGGTACTTTAAATTCTTCAATAACTCTATCTGAGGTGTATGGTTTAATATCAAGTATAGGTGTTTCATTAAAGAGGTCTAGACCTTTAACATGGAGAAATCTATCTTCCCTTTTAACGAGTTCAACTATTGTTAAAGCTATAGGATTAGGTCTGTGAGGGGAATCCGTGCAAAAGACACCTACTTCAGGTATATCATCTATTTTTATGCCGAATCTGCGAAGTCTTCTATGTTTAACCTTTAACACTTTTCTTTGCTCCTCCGTCGTCTTATGTAGGTAGGCAAGAACTATTATGTGTGAAAAACCTTCAATACCTTCTAAACCCTCAGCATATTCCTCAAAAACCTCGATAACACCTTCAACTCCTTCCCATGAATTCTTAACTTCTTCATCGCTAAAACTAGTACGTACTATACCAATAGGTTTAAGAATGATTTTCATAAACATAACTCTTTCTCCACTCAGTTATCATGTAGAAGAGATTCCCTCTTCTGAATGTAGCGTTAAATAAACTCTATAAATTTTCCTTGAAATGATTTTCCAAGAGTATACTTTCTCAGCTTTCAAACGCGCATTTTCCGACATCTTTTTACGTAGTTTTCTATCGAGTAGTAAGGTTATTAGATATTCTGCGAACTCTCTAAGATCTCCTACATTAGCTAGGAAGCCGTTTACACCATGGTCTACTATTTCAGCTAACCCGCCGACTTTAAAGGCAACAACAGGCGTTCCCGTAGCAAATGCTTCGACAGCTACTGTACCAAAGCTTTCACCGTAAATACTGGGTACAGCCGCAACCATACAGTTTTGTAGTAGGTGTATCTTTTCTTCTTCTGATACTAGTCCCTTAAATACGACATTTTTCTTCAAGTTTAAGACGGAGACCATAGATTTAACTATGGGCTCCATATAGCCCTTACCTACAATAAGCAATCTGGCTTCAGGTACTTCACTGACAACATCTCTGAAAGCTTCCAATAACATATGAACTCCTTTCCTATGAACAAGCCTACCTATGAAAAGCACTACTGGGTTCTCAGGAGGTTTCTTTAATGGCTTGTATTTTTCAACGTCTACACCATTAGGTATTATTAGTCGCTTCACGGTGTTCTTTA
>CAZBXI010000017.1:7495-25807 GCA_964496035.1 uncultured Desulfurococcales archaeon | reverse complement strand
TAGAGAAATTATTGTCCGGGAAAAGCTTAGAGAATGTACTGCAAGATCTAGCATTAAGGCTAAAATAGAAAACATTATTCAGCTAGCACAATAGCTCCAACGTGGTGTAGCCTAATAACACTGGCTACCTTGACCTTTCATATGGGCCATCAAGTAATAGCGTTCAAGATTATACATGCAGACTATCACCTTAGAAGACCTTTCATATCGAACAATATGTTTTCTTTCATATTGTTCTGGTCCCCCAAGCCAGTGATCCCGGGTTCAAATCCCGGCCGCCGCACCACTTATATACTCTTTATATAGTGCGTGGTATAGTTACCTAGAGCTGAGTAAGATAAGCGGTGGGGAAAGGTATAGAACCCTGGATCACGTAGTCGGTAAAGCTGGGGTCTTTAAAAGAAGGTCTTCTAGTGCTTTAAAGGTAGGTAGGGGTTGGTGAAGGGAATTTAGGAAGGTATGTGAAGCTTCACGAGACTAACTTCCTCATTTGGCTTGGTTAAGCCCAATACTAGTTCCTTATATTTAAGAGCGCTTTACTATGTAGCGAACTACTGAGCTATCTCTCTTTAAGTAAGGTCATTAAAGGTGGTAAAACTGTCCTCAAGGATAAAATTTATAGTCGTTTCATTAGTGTTGCTTTATTAGTTATTAGCGCTAATAATGCAAACATTACTGTTAAGAGTAATAAAACCGCTAGATCTAGTGATGGGTTCAAGAACGATGTACTGTAGTAAACGTTCTTCATCAAGTCTGATAGGTAAGTTAGGGGTGAGGAAAAAGCTAAGGGCAAAATATAGTAAGGTAGTTTCTGTAGGGGTATGAAAACCCCACTTACGAATACTAGCGGTAACCTAATGACACTAGATAAGAGCACGACATCTGCTGGTACATCAGTTGGTATTGCCGCAAAGAGTAATCCCATAAAGGAGTAGCATAGAGAAGCTACTGTTATTCCAAGAATTAATAGTAATGGGTTCTGAGGTACTAAGTTCAGCAATAAACCTATACATACTAGGCCTAAGGAAATTAATATCCCAAAGAGCGTAGACGCTAATGCTGTACCGAGGAGTATAGTATATATTGTAACCGGTCTACTTAGAAGCATCTCTAAGGTTCTTTGCCTAGTCTCCCAAGGCATTATTACAGGCGTAATAGACGAGGATGTAAAGAACACTGAAATGACGATAAGCATAGGCAAGGTTTTAATCAATGAGTATCTCGCCCCTACAGCAAAAGCAAACCATAGAAACATAGGCATTAGAACACCCATGGCTATTGTAGGCCCTTTAAAATAGTAGAGCTTCGCATCCTTCAAGCACAAAGCAAGTACTCTGCTTAAAGTATCTTTGATATCTGAAAAAGCCATTAAGCACCACCCTGTATAAGCTCTACGAATACGTCTTCAAGGGTAGGTCCTGATGCTTGGAACTCCTCTACTCTAAGGTTACGTGATTTAATGAAGTCCACTATCTCGCTAAGAACCTCCTCTAAATCACTTAACCTGCAAATAATCGTTATCCGTGCTCCCTGAACCACTACCTTACTATCCTTAAGCCTATCCTTAATAGCGTCAACACCTACCTCCTTATTAAAACGAAGTAGTATGCGGATGTATTTCCCAAACCTTATCTTAAGCTCTTCGGGGGTGCCTGAGGCTATTATCTTACCTTTATTCATTATAGCGATTCTATCGCATAGCATGCCAGCTTCATTAATGTTATGTGTAGTTAAAACTATGGTTTTACCCTGCTTCTTTAACTCTAGTAGTAGAGACCTTATTATCCTAGCACTAATTACGTCCAGTCCGGATGTTGGCTCATCTAGGAATAGTATATCCGGGTCGCTTATGAGAGCCATAGCCAGAAGCAATCTTCTTCGCATACCCTTAGAAAGCGCCTTTGCCTTTCTATTATAAACACCTTGTATTCTAAGGGCTTCTAGGAGCTTTACAGCTTGCTCTACTCTAATTCTTTTTGGGATACAGTAGAGCTTCCCCACGAGCATAAGATTATCCCAAACCGTAAGGTCCGGGTAAGGATTTGAGATCTCTGGAACGACACCTATGAAACTTCTAGCCTTAACGGGTTCTCTATGAACGTTGTAGCCCAGGATGTAAGCTTCCCCCTTATCCGGAGGTATTATACCTATAGTAATACGTATCGTTGTAGTTTTTCCAGCACCATTCGGCCCTAAAATACCGAAGATCTCTCCTCTTCTTACAGAATATGAAACTCCGTCAACAGCCTTTACATTACCAAAGGTCTTTGAAAGCCCGTATGCTTCAACTACTGCCTCCCTAGGCATGCTAGTCGCCTAATCATTAAACTGACAATTCATTAAAACTTAATTAAGTTAACGCTTTAACAATAAACTTATGAAAGCATCACCTCCCAAGTAACTTAACGACACTGTACAAACTCATTACGTATCAGCACCTCTAACCAGTATGAATATTTATGTTGCTTC
Source organism: uncultured Desulfurococcales archaeon (assembly GCA_964496035.1). Taxonomy (GTDB): domain Archaea; phylum Thermoproteota; class Thermoprotei_A; order EX4484-217-1; family EX4484-217-1; genus EX4484-217-1. Next base: position 23,338 of record CAZBXI010000017.1, on the reverse strand, counting down.
AAGTAGCTCCTCAAGACTTAAGTCCTCCTTGTATAAGCTCTGTTAAGCGTGAACAACAACCTAATAGCTACGTAAACAACAGTAAGGGTTGATCCTTCCGAGCTCAACAACTTTATACTGCGTATAAAAGGCTATTTATAATGTCATCTTCAGCCGCACATACTAAGGACTACCGTCTCTACTGTTTAGTGTTTAGGTGTATCCACTAAGCTTATTGAGCTTCACACAAAGCTATATATGGGTAGGGATATGACTAGAGTTGTTCGTGCCAGATATGAGAATGGTGTTCTGAAACCATTAGAAAAACTGGATCTTAAAGAAGGAGAGGAAGTTATTGTTAGGATTGAGTGTTTAGAGGAGAGAAGAAGAGTACTGAGAGAGCTAAGAGGTGTACTTGGACCTGCTTCGAGAGAGTTGCTGAACAGGTTTATGTTAGAGGCGGAGGCTCAGTAATGTTATTCCTGGATACAAACGTTATTGTCTACTATCTACATGGTGTAGAGCCGTACGCTACTACCGTAGAGACCTACCTACAGAGCGAAGAACTCGTAACCAGTCTTAGAGTTATCGACGAAGCACTCTTTACCTTAGTGAGAATGAAGGCATGGAGGGATTTAGGCGTAAAGAGGATTGAAGATCTAAGAAAGTACATAGGGAGTAGAGGGTACAGAGACTTCGAAGATGTAATCAACTCTCTAAGCAAGTTTATAGAGAAGCTAGGTGTAGAGGTTCTAAGAGATGAAGGTAGCTATAAAGAGCTTGTAGAGATAGCGACTAAGTACAACCTCATGCCAAGCGATGCTCTTATCGCTATAACCTGTAGAAACCACGGTATTAACACAATAGTTACCTTTGACGAAGATTTTAAGAGAGTCCCATGGCTAAAGGTAGTTCCCTGAACTACTACACTACCAGACCACCCCATTACAGCAGAGCATACGTAAGAAGGTAGGTATAGAGATGTCCCTAGAATGAAAACTCTACGTAGACAAGATATAATAAGCACTAGTAGCAAACGGGTAGATGCCATAACCTTTCATATCAACCATCAAGTAATGGCATCTATGGCTATGTATGTTGATTATCGTCTCTGCAGCACTTTCATATCGAGTGAAACGAAAATATTTAGTGTTATGAATTCTTGCATATTGTTCTGATCCCCAAGCCTGAAGGGCCGTGGAAAGCCGGTGATCCCGGGTTCAAATCCCGGCCGCCACACTAAACAATAGAAACCTCTTCTTAACCCCTAATAACTCTAAGCGAGACCCAAATACCCACTTATATTACTGTTCTTAGACGTGCACATCAGAACTGATGACTTTAAATTCGAGTACGTATATATTGGACATACCTATATGGTTGAAGCCAATTTAATGGGCTCCAGTAAGTCTAATATTAATGAATGTTTAGTATTTGCTTCAGATTCTTAGCTCCGCTAAACTTATTGTGTTCTATAATATAGTTACGTATAGGTTAAGGATATGGCTAGAATTGTTCGTGCTAGATACGAGAATGGTGTTTTAAAACCATTAGAAAAACTGGATCTTAAAGAAGGAGAGGAAGTTATTGTGGTTCTAAAGAACTTTGCAGGCTTTAAGGAGGAGGTACCAAAGATTATTGTTAAGACTAGGGAAGATCCCGTTGAGAAATTAAGTAGTGAGAGAAGGTAGTTAGATGTTGAAGTCTATGGTCATAGATGTTAGTGTATTTGTAGACTACTTCATTGTCGTTAAGGGTAAGGAGAATAGGCATAAGATAGCGGTTGAGTTTCTAAATAAGCTATCAGATAAAGGTGCTATAGTTTACGAACCATTTGTTTTCGAAGTTGAACTCTGCGCGATTCTGGTTAGATATATAGAGCCTAAGTATGTTACAGGAATTCTTAAAGTAATACTTAACCATGTAGCTATGATTAAAGAAGATGAGCTTCATTCAGAAGCTAAAGCCACAGCCCTAAAGACAGGTTGTAGAGCAATCGACGCTTACTACATAGCAACAGCTAAACTCGTCGATGCCATCTTAGTAACAAATGATAGTGTTATGAAAAGTAATGCTGAAAAAGCAGGAGTAGAAGCCTACCATCTAGTTAAGGACTATGAGAAGCTACGTAAAATTCTAAGACAGGTATAACGTGGAATAGAAAAACTTCATAAAGCAATATGTGCTAAGTAGAGACATACCTTAGTAAAAACATGGAGAACCTGTAGTCATATGTGGGCTTAGCTAGGGCTATAAGAGCGCGAGTAGGTGCTGATGAGGGAATGGAAAGGGTGTTACAAGAGGTTTATGGGTGTAGTAAAGATTTCTTTGTGGAGTTGGAAAATGTTGTAGTTGACTTAATAATGTGGTTGTAGATAAGCTATGGTGAGGGAGTAATTGTGGTAAGTAGTACTGTAAAGCTACGTATCTCTAGGAGAGTTCTCAAGAAGCTTCTCACTACACCAAGTCCTAGACCATACATGGGTCTTGACAAGGTTTTAGAAAAGTACTCCGAGAAAGTAAAGGAGGACATGCTAAAGGAGTTTCTTAGCGAGAGGAGGTAGATACAGTATCTACCACTAACGCCAGTATCGTGAACCACTAACTACATCTATGCTATTAGGAGGTGGATAATAGTGGCCGCTATTAGCGCCAGTAAGGTAATTGGGATAAAAGTAATCTAAAATGGAATCCCGTCAGACAAGATAAGAGAAATAGAGACAACCAGCAAACGGACATGAATCAATAACCTTTCATATGGACCATCAAATAATAGCTTCTACAGCTATACGCATTAATTATCGCCTTAGAAGACCCTTCATACCACTTTATATGAATTCACACATACTGTTCCGACCTCTAAGCCTGTAATCTCTGTTCAAACCCTCGGCTGCATTAAACAATGAAAAATCTTCTTTACCCAGAAATTCCATATGGGATTTAAATGGTTACCCATATTACTACTTTCGGTTACATGCAAGAACTTGTAATCCTAGTTAGCCCTCAGTAATATTTCCACTAAGCTTATTGCACTTCGCACGAAGTTATATGTGGGTAGAGATATGGCCAGAGTTGTTGACATTGTAGCGCATCGTTTAGGAATTCCACCGGAGAAGCTTGAACGCGAAGCTGTAGAGATTTGGCTTAAACGTAGGCTTGCTCTTGTAGAGGCTGAGATAGCTGAGATACTCGCCAAATACGATGTTCGAAGCGCTGAAGAGTTGGAGGAATATATACGTAGGGGTAAAGTTTCTGAACATCCTGCCTGGGAAGACTTGATAACATTAGAAAGACTTCTCGAAGAAAAGAAAAAACTTAGTGAAGCTTTGAGGCTTTAAAGTTGAAAGAGGACATACTTGAGACCATATACAATTACCTTTCAACAATTGCTTTGAAGAAATATAGAGATTTCATACGTGAAGTTACGAAAGCGGAATTACCTTCCGGAGTAGTAGTGAAGATACGTGTTGTTTTTATCGATAGTAGCTTCCTTGATATTTATTGGAGTTCTAGTGGACGTTATAGCTTACACTATGAGAGAAGGCATATTAATGGAACAGTTTATAGGCATGACAATGCACCCCATAAAAAACATCAGCATGTAAGAACGTTTCCAAAACACTTTCATAGAGGTAGCGAAGACAGAATTGAGGAAAGCTATCTACCTGAAGATCCCATAAAGGCTGTTGAGTACTTCTTAAGATTTATACTTAACCTGGTACGTGCTAAGCAAAGAGCACGCTCTATAAGTAATCCATTTACTGTCACACAATACGCTTAGGAACACTATTGAAACAGTATTATGCGATTTATTTCTACGTAAACGATTGACTGAGTATGCTGGAAAACAAGCATAAAGCAATAATGTAAGGTTCGTCACAAAGATGTATGAAGGCGGATGTGGAAACGTTTTTTCAGAGAGAAACTCCTACGTAGGAAAGATAGAGGATAGGTAAGCATTGGAAACTCTAACATATTGCTTGATATATTTTTCTTGCATACTATTCTGGTTCTAAGCCTGTGATTCCGGAGGGTTCAAATCTCAGCCACGTACTATTTCTTTAACATCTTTAACAACAGTGTCTCTAAGTTTATTTCTACCTTGATTTCTACGTCTCACCTAGTTTAATTAAATAAGTTGAAAGCTATACATGGTCTAATTATGCTTTGCCATGGTGGGTAATACATTTTATTAATAATTTGTAAAGGGTATCAGCACTCCTTATATTGCTTTTTATTATACCACATAGTTCTTTTAAGCAATCAAGTGGTACACTAGAGTCTGGAAACTTCTCGAAGCATTCCATCCATTTGGGGTCTCCGCAGAATCTCAGTGCCTCATCTATCCTAGCCTTAAGATGTGCTTCTCTAACGTTATAGCCCTGATATCTGTACTGTATTTCGCGGAGCTCGTGGAAGAGCACATAATCTTCATACTCTCTTAGCCTCTCAGATAGCCATATCTCGTTCAGCGGTATGCCAAGCTTGTTTGCTGCAGGGGGATAAATCACCTTATCATGGTATACAACCTTATAACAAGCATTATAGTCCTCAATAATTTCGTGGGGAACATATCTAACTTTCCATTCAAACTTCTCGATTTCTTTTCTCACATTTGTAACCATGATGTATAAAACCTCTCTATTAGCATAAAAATTCATAAAATACTGGTATTACTTTAAACTCCCCTTCATATGGTCTCATATATTTTCTCGTATACCTTAAGCTTTCTTAAGTATCAATTTACTATTTATAGTATTCTCGATATAACGTAATTAGGCTACTTAAACAAAGTAAGGTGATGCGCATGATTACTATTAGGATGGCCTCTCTTGATGACGTTAAGGGTATAGTTGATGTTCATTGCTCAGATGTTGACAAGTGGGTCAAGCGTATTGACGGTAAAGAAGTTGAGGCTAAATATGAAGATCTTACCATCGAAGAGCGTTTCGCCCATGGAGGTCCGTGGATGAGCGTTGAAACATGTGCTATACATTTAAACTATCTTATTGTTCACGGCCAGTACCCTATTGTTGTAGAGCTGAATGGTAAAATTGTTGGCGAATTAGAGCTTTACATAGGTGAAGAAAGAAGCATTCTGGGTAAGTGTGCGTTTATTGATGTAATTGAGGTTCATAAGGATTACAGGCGTAAAGGTATTGGCCGCGCCCTAATAGGTAAAGCTTTTGAAATAGCTAAGAAGCATAACTGCGATACTATCGCGGTATGGCCTACTAGTGAAGCCATAGAGTTCTACAGAAAATGCGGAATAGAGGAAGTAGCTTACAATATAGTGTATTTGGAATTTGACATTAGAAGAATAGGGTTTAAGAAAACATATTCTTATGAGATTTCAGCTTTCCCTGAGAAATACAGTACAGTTAAGGAACTGGTTTTTGTATCTCCGCGAATACTATCGTCGTTTACCGCATGGCTTAAAAGCAGATGGAGTTATGCTATAGAAGAAACTAGGGCGATACGTAATGAGGGATACGTTCCTAAGCTCCAAGCTGCTTACATAGTGGAGAACATATGGTCGCGTAGGGATGTAGCTAATTTACTACTTTGGTTAAGAAGCATTGAATATTTGCCTTTAACAATAAACGTTATCTTTAAGATAGCTGGGGATCTAGGCTTTAACAAGCTACGCTTATATGTAGATAAGAAAATTTATGAAAGATATTTGAAAAAATATGAGCCTAAAATACTTGGTCCCGAAGTGGTCTTAGTGAGTAGAATTTAGGCTACACGGAATCTCAAAAACTCAATAGCCGTGTAGAAGAGTAAACATGTGAACCTAAGTTGTAGAGGTTATGTTTTAAGTAGTTTTTGTTTCCTAATAGCTTCTCTTAGAGCTTTAGATACGGCTTTCTTCAATATAAGCCCTGCTATGTGTAGCGGGGTGTCCCCTAATATGGGGTCGTATTCCATAGATGCTAGGCATGGGTAATAGTGTAGGAGTAATCCTGCTTTAACAATTAGTTCTTTCGTTTCAATACCTACTATTTTCTCTGCTACATAGTATGTTGAGCCGCATGGTGCGCTTCTTTTCACAGTAGCCGATACTACTTTGCCTTTATCTACTTCTATTTCTACTTCTGGTTTGCCAAAATATTTCGTGAATTCGTCAATATACCTGTCCCCTACAGGTTCGAGCGAGCATAGAGGTCTTGCGAAAACACATGTAATGTTTTCTCTTCTAAGCTCCTCCTTTACCTGCCCCTCTAAGCCTAGTCCAGGGCTCCACCTTGGACGGTCAATAGCTACTATTATGGATGATGCTTTAGTTCTTTTAGCTATTGTTGGAAGTAGGAGCATTGATGAAGGGTCTTCGCAAAGTGATAAAAGTAAATCGCATTCCTCTAATCCTTCAACATGTACTGTTTCCGGCTCATCTAATGCTTGCTCGAAATCTACTTTAGGCACGTGAACCAGCTTAACTTCCCATGTGGAAGGACCTTTTTGAGCAATTGTTTTAGCTGTTCTATCTCCGAAAAGCCCTTGAGAAAGGACTAGGATTTTCAAAGATACCACTTTCCTTAGGAGTGTATACTGTTAAAAATTTAAAATACTTGTGAAATTATTAAGTTAACGGTGTTAAACGTTATGGCGGGTTGTAAATGTAAATTTAGGGTTCTAGCAGAGGAGGGCAAGTGCGTTATCGCTGAAAATGTGGTGAAAGCATTTTATGAGGGAAAAATGCTTAAACTAGTGAACATATTAAATGAAGTAGTTACCATAGAAAATGCTATGATAAGTGAAGTTGACTTAAATAGAGGGGAGTTAAGGATCTTGAAAAATCAAGTACTTGGAGAGTTTCTTGAGTTTCTTAGAACCTACACTTACTGCTTAAACAAAAGCATTTATGACTCTTCAGTTGAGGAATTATGGAATAGAGTAAAATCCTTAGGGGAGTTAATGATTAGAGAGCTATGGGTTAGAAGTAGGGGGGTTAGGCGGTGACATTTACAGTAGCTATTTCAGGCAAAGGTGGAACAGGTAAAACAATGCTTACAGCACTACTCGTAATGTATTTAGTGAGGAAAACAAACGGGAAAGCAAGGATTTTAGTAGTAGATGCTGACCCTAATCAAAACTTAGACAGAGTACTTGGAGTAAAACTTAGCAAAACTGTAGGGGACCTAAGAGAGGAACTCTTAAATAGAAAGGAGGAAATTCCATCAAGTATTCCTAAAGATCAATATTTCGAATATCTTATCCGAAACATTATGTATGAAGGAGAGTTTTTCGACATGCTCGCTATGGGAAGACCTGAAGGACCAGGATGCTACTGCTACGTGAATCACTTGCTGAGAATGATTTTAGATAGAATAACCGGAGAATACGACTTTGTTGTAATGGATACCGAGGCTGGTCTTGAACATTTGAGTAGAAGAACAACTAGAGATGTTGACGCATTAATTATAATAACTGACCCAACATCGAGAGGCATATTGACTGCTGAAAGAATTAGGAAACTTATTCAAGAATTGGAAACGAAGGTTCGCAAAGTATATGCTGTATGTAATAGAGTAACTCCCAACAACGCTAGCAGGGTAGAGGAGGAGCTTAGAAAACGCGGGTTCGAAGTACTTGGGCTAATTCCTGAAGATCCCTATATTCAAAAACTAGATTTGGAGGGTAAACCTTTTACTGAAATCCCTGATGATTCTCCAGCATATAGGGCTGTAGAGAAAATTGCCGATAAGCTTTTCTCCCACATATTAAATACCGCATAATGGTGTTTCCCTATGGGCCGCTGGTCCGGTAGAGTAGTTGAAGTTAAAATAGGCGCTACGAAGTCTGAGGGTGGAAGTAGAGACAAAGTAGTTGTTGTTGGTGGGGAAAGCGAACTGCCTTTATTTGGTTCTAGAAGTGAAATACCCAATCCTCCAGTAATTTCTATGGACGTTTTTGACTGTAAAATACCGTTACCTAGAGTTTTAAAAGAACCCTTCGTTGAGGTTTTAGAGGACCCTGCTGAATGGGCTAGACTATGCGTTAATAAGTATGGAGCTGATATGGTAAGTTTACACCTAGTAAGTACCGATCCCAATGTACTGGATAGGAGTCCTAAAGAGGCTGCTAAAACAGTAGAAGAGGTTTTGCAAGCAGTTAAAGTACCTTTAATAATAGGAGGTTCAGGTAATCCTAAAAAAGACCCTAAAGTTTTCGAGGAAGTCGCTAAGGTTGCTGAAGGAGAGAGGTGCTTGCTATCATCAGCCACCCTAGACGTCTATAAGGAAATAGCTGCAGCAGCACTTATTTACGGGCACAACATAGTAGCTTTCACCCCTGTAGATGTTAATTTAGCAAAACATCTCAACAGGTTACTTTTAAGCATGGGTCTTCCCCGAAACAGAATAGTTATGGATCCTACAGCGGCTTCGCTAGGCTACGGTCACGAATATAGCTTCACAGTTATTGAGAGAATAAGGTTAGGGGGTCTGCAAGGAGATAAGGACCTTCAAATGCCCATACTTGTCGGAGTAACTAACGCTTGGGGTGCTAGAGAAGCTTGGCTTAAAGACCCGTCGCTAGGGCCTAGAGAATATAGGGGGCCTATTTGGGAAGCTGTAACTGGAATAACTTACATGCTTGCGGGAGCAGACATTTTAATGATGATGCACCCTATAGCTGTTAGCCTTGTTAAACGTGCAATTAACAATATTTTCCAGGGTAGGAGAATAAGTGTGAAAGAGCTTCATGAGTGGTTAAGGGAGGTGATGTAAGTGGTTAAGCTCACACCTATGCAAATATACATGCTACTACCTAAAACCAACTGTGGCGAATGCGGTTTCCCAACATGTTTAGCGTTCGCATTTAAAGTTGCTTCAGGTAAAGCTAATGTATTTGCATGCCCGTATTTAAGCGAAGAAGCGAAACGTAAACTAAGCGAGGCACTAGCTCCTCCAATAAAGCTTGTAACCATAGGTGTAGGTGAAAACGCCGTTAAAATAGGTGGAGAAAGAGTACTACATAGGCACGAAGACAAGTTCTACAATCCAACAGCAATAGCTTTTGCACTTAGCGATATGCTTAGCAAAGAGGAATTAGAAAAACGCATCGCTGCTATAGAGGATACTAGATTTGAAAGATTAGAAGAAATTCTGAAACCAGACCTAATAGCGATAAAGGCAAGTTCGAATGACCCTGAACGCTTCGCCTACGCTGTAAAGGTAGCTTCAGAAAATACTTCGCTCCCAATAATACTCTGTAGCTTTAATCCCAGAGTCATTGAGAAAGCACTTAAAATATGCGGATCTAAGAGGCCACTAATATACGCTGCTACTAGGGAAAACTTAGATTCTATGGCGAAATTGGCCATAGAATACGAGTGTCCTTTAGGACTATATGAGCCTGAGGACTTAGAGCTTCTAGCAGGGCTTGTTAAGAAAGCGGATAACATGGGCATTAAAGACTTAGTTTTAGACGTAGGTTTCAAGGATTTAAGAGAAACCTTAGAGAAACTGGTGCTGCTGAGACGTTTAGCTATTGAAGGGGGGAAGAAAGAGTATGGGTATCCTACTATAGTTTTCCCAAGCTTATCCGTAAATGAAACCGACGACCTAGCTGATTTCTGGGAGATAACTGTAGCAACATCATTTATGATAAGATACGCTAGTATTATAGTTTTGAACGGTTCTAAACCATGGAGAATATTGCCCCTACTAGTACTTAGACAGGGAATATTTAGAGATCCCAGAATACATCCGAAAGTGAAACCAGGCTTATACGCTATAGGTAACGTAAACGAGTATTCTCCATGCTTGGTTACATCGAATTATGCTTTAACATACTTTACAGTTAAGTCCGATATTGAAGCTTCTAAAATACCATCATACCTTCTAGTAGTAGATACTGGCGGACTATCTGTTGCTTCGTCTTTTGCTGGTGGGAAGTTTACTGCTGAGAAAATAGTTGAAGCAATGAAAGAGTATAAGGTTGAGGAAAAGGTAAAACATCGAACAATAATAATACCCGGGTTAGCTGCTAAGATTAGTGGGAAATTGGAGGAGTTAACGGGTTGGAATGTCATAGTAGGTCCTAGAGACTCTTCAGAACTAAGAGTGTTTTTAAGGAAAATCTCAACTACTTAAATCTTCTATAATGTTGGGCACTGAAAATATTTTAAGAAATACTTAAATGCCTAGCTTCTTAAATCGTAGTCTGAGTGTAAGAGAATGGAGGTTACTACCCTATGTCGGAGAAAATAACTATTATAGCTAAACTTGCTTTAAGTGGTTTTAAAAAAGCTCTTGAACTCACCAGGCAAATAACTAGTGAAGCAATTAAAGAACTAGGCAAAGATGCGTCTCTTGAAGTTCTCGATACAGCATACAATATACCATCTTACCATATTATTACAGGGAAGAAACTGGAGAAACTTGGAGATGTACCTAAAGTTCTTGATGAACTTGAAAGTAAAGTTCTTAGAAAACCTATTCTCGACAAAATGTATTTAGGTAAAGAATTAACCATAGAGAACGCTTTAGAAGCGGGTTTGGCTACACTAATTCTCGCAGACATTATTGAAACAATAAAATACGTTAGAACACCTAAACCATATAAGCCTCCATACACTGGCTTTCTAAGCGATTCACAAATAAGAGCGCTAGGCGTTTCACTAGCAAGCGGGAAAATACCTGGAATAGTTGTCGTACTGGGAAAAGCTTCAACCAGCGAAATTGCAGGTAAAATAGGTAAAGAAATTCAGAGCTCAGGGATGCTAGGACTACTCATAGGCCCAGTAATAGAGCAAATGGAAAAAGCAGGTGTCAGTATTGGAGCAGAATATAACCTCATCCCCTTAGGTGATACTGTAACCTCAGCCGTACATGCTGCCAACGTGGCTTTAAGAGCACCAACAATATTTGGAGGATTGAAGCCAGGAGATATTGAGAAAATAAGGAAGTACATCAAGGAAAGAGTTCCAGCATTCGTTATAGCCCTCGGCCCTCTGGATGACGTAACAGTTGCAGCAGGCGCCGGAGTTATAGCTATAGGTCTCCCTGTTTTAACGGATCAGCCTGTTCCAGAAATTCCTGAAGCCCTAATACCTGTTAAACCCGAGGAAGCTGTTTCGAAAGGCTGTGAGCTCCGCGGTATTAAAATTAAGCCTCTAAAACTCGAAATACCTATAGCATACGGGCCTGTATTTGAAGGTAAAGCTATAAGAAAACATGACATGTATGTTGAGTTTGGTGGAGGACGTTCACCAGCTTTCGAACTTGCCGTAATGAAGCCCCTTGAAGAAGTAAAAGATGGTAAAATAGAGGTTATAGGCCCTGAAATAGATGAAATGGAGGAAGGTAAAGCCCATCCATTAGGAATTGTGGTTTACGTTGCCGGAAGGAAAATGAAGAAAGAGTATGAGCCAATAATTGAGAGAAGAATTCATGAATACATAAACTACGGTGAAGACACATGGCATATAGGTAGTAGGGACATATGCTGGATTAGGATAAGTAAGGAAGGATATAGGAAGGGCTTTAAGATAAGGCATTTTGGAGTAATTTTATACACCATGATTAAGAAAGACTTTTCAGCAATAGTTGATAAGGTTCAGGTAAAGCTTATCACGGATAGAGACGAGGTGCTTAAGGCCCGTGAAGAAGCAAGGAAATTCTATGCTGAAAGAGATAGGAGAATAGCAGCTATAACGGATGAAAGCGTCGACGTATTCTACTCGTGTACACTATGTCAGTCATTTGCACCTAACCACGTGTGCATCATAACACCTGAAAGACCAGGCTTATGTGGTGCAGTAACATACCTAGACGCTAAAGCTAGCCATGAACTACAACCTGAGGGGCCAAATCAGCCAGTACCTAAGGGGAAGTGCTTAGACCCTGTTAAAGGAGAATGGGAGGGTGTAAACAAGTTTGTCTATGAAGCTTCACACCATGCAACAAAGAGATACCACCTATACAGCGCATTAACATACCCGGTAACTAGCTGTGGGTGTTTCGAATGTGTTCTTGTAGCTTCGTTTGAAGCAAACGGCTTCATAATAATTCCAAGAGAATATACTGGAGAAAACCCGATAGGCCTCAGATTCAGTACTCTCGCAGGAATGATAGGTGGAGGTAAGCAAGCCCCTGGAACAGTAGGTATATGTAAGAAGTACATAGTTTCACGTAAGTTCTTTAAAGCTGATGGCGGCATCAAGAGAGTCGTATGGATGCCTAAATCGCTTAAGGAAGAGCTTAAAGAGGGCATTATAAAGCGGGGAGAAGAGGAGGGTGTACCGGATTTATATGATAAAATAGCTGATGAAACCGTTGCTAAAACAATGGATGAGCTACTAGAATATTTAAAGAAAGTAGATCATCCAGCACTTAAAATGACACCTTTAGAGAAGTTAATGGAATATCCTGGATAAAAACCATATTTTTAATCTTCTTAACTAACTATTCTAAGTTTAACTAAGTGTGTAGCACAAGATATGCATGGATCGTAAGCTCTAACCACCATTTCCAACCTTTGCTCAATAGTAGCTAGTTTTTCACCCTTCGAGAGGAGGTTGTTAGCTAGCTTTTAGGCTATCTCGGTTATCAACGGTAGCTTAACGTTGGATATCGCAGCTATATCGGAGATATTGGCCCTTTCCCCTATTCCTAGTCAACCTTTAGATCACTTCGAGGTAGTTCTCCTTTGCCTCATTATGTCTCATACGAATAGGTTGGAGGTATTGAGTAAATTAGCGTAACTTTACCCCAAGGGATCGTAGGGAATAGAACTGGCCGAAAGGAGAGCTTAGAGGGGCTTTAAGAGAGGGTCGAGCTGACCTGAGATAGGAGTTAAGGTTATTTTTGCTTTCTAGGCTAAATTTAACGGGGTGACATCGAAATGATAATTACCGAGCAAAAACCGTTTGACGAGATCAAATCCATGCTGGAAAAGTTCAACAAGGTGTTCATCATCGGCTGCGGTGAGTGCGCAACCCTATGTCAGACTGGGGGTGAGGATCAAGTCAAGGAGATGAAGGAGAAGCTGAAGGGGCTAGGCAAGGAAGTCACAGGCACTGCTGTCCCTAAGACGACGTGCGACAAGAGGATCCTCAGGAGGGACCTGAAGAAGTTCAAGGAGGCGATCGAGGCTGCTCAAGCAATCTTGGTCATGGCCTGTGGCAATGGGGTACAGGCAGTCGCTGAGTTCACCGGCAAGCTCGTTGTACCAGCACTCAACACGCTGTTCATGGGCGAGATAGAGAGGATAGGGAGGTTCTATGAGAGGTGTAGAGCTTGCGGCGACTGCGTCCTCTTCGAGACCGGGGGGGTGTGTCCGCTGACTCAGTGCGCCAAGGGCTTACTCAACGGGCCGTGCGGTGGGTACGCCAACGGGAAGTGCGAGGTGGGAGGCTGGGTCAAAGACTGCGCTTGGGTCAAGATATTTAACGCCTTGAAGGAGCAGGGGAGGTTAGACCTCTTCCTCAAGTTCAGGCCCCCAAAGGACCACAGGAAGTGGTTTGCTAGCGGCCCTAGAGAGCTGGTGTGGAAGGAGAGGAAGGAGGCCAAGGCCGAGGAGAGGGAAGTCTGGATACCAGGGGAAAGGTGGCCTCCCAAGGAGACCTATAGCGAGCTGATGAAGAAGCTCAAGGACGGCGAGTTTGTCATTACGGGCGAGGTTGAGCCTGTGAAAACCACCAGAGTTGACAAGGTCCTAGAGGTCTGCAGGACGATTAAGGACTATGTGGTGGCCGTGAACGTCACGGACAACCCGACCGCATTCGCGTATCTTAACACGCTGACCACTTGCTACTACATTGAGAAGGAGGTAGGCCTCGAGACCATTTACCAGATAACCGTCAGGGACAGGAACAGGCTAGCGATAACCTCAGACTTGCTCGCCGCTGGCCTCCTCGGGATAAAGAACGTGCTAGCTCTCTCAGGCGACTTTATCTCGGTCGGCGATAACCCGCAGGCTAAGCCCGTCTACGACATTGACAGCACCCAGCTAGTATGGCTGGTTAGGAAGATCGTCGACAAGGGCGAGGACATAGCCGGGAACAAGATAGACCACCCGCCGAAGCTGCATGTCGGAATAGCTGCCAACCCTAATGCCGAACCTCTCGAACCGGAGCTCTACAAGGTGCTGAGGAAGCAGAAAGTCGGGGCTGAATTCATCCAGACCCAATGTGTCTACGACATCGAGGTGCTGAAGAAGTTCCTTGACGAGGCTAGATCGATAGGCATTAAGCTCCCAGTGCTCGTTGGTGTCACGCCTTTCAAGAGCCTCAAGATGATGGAGTGGATGGTGAAGTTCGTCCCCGGGATAAAGGTACCTGAAGAGATGCAGGAAAGGCTCAGGAAGGCTAGGGAGAGAGGCAAGGAGGCCTTCAGGGAGGAGAACCTAGAGATATTCGGTGAACTCTGCAAGGAGATCAAGAAAACGCCGGGCGTCGCCGGGATACACATGATGGCCGTCGGCTTTGAGGAGATAATACCTAGTCTCCTCAAGAGGGCCGGCTTAGCTTAGCTCCTTTTTCTCCTAAAATAATAAGGCTGGAAAGCTCGAAGTCCACCTTAAGAGAGCGCTTTCCCCGAGGCCCTACCTTAAAGAGGTTACAGCTCTGGAGGTAAGCTCGCCTAAGCTCCTCGTAATACGTGACACTTTATTCATAGGGATACGTACTAAAGAGCCGAGCGAGTTTAGCGAACTCTGTAGAGCACATGATGAATGCGTACTTTATGAAACGGGAGAGGTTTGCCCTATAACTAAATGCGCAAAAGGTTTACTTAATGGTTCTTGCGGAGGTGTGAGAAATGGTAAATGTGGAGTAAACCCCGAGAGAGAATGTGCTTGGTATCTTATCTATAAGAGGCTTAAATTAAAGGCTATGTAGCGGCAATAAATATAACTGATAATTCTGGAGCTTGTACTCATATGAACCTACTAATTCCATCATATGTTATCCAGAGAGACGTGAGTATAGAAACGGTGTATCAACTAACTTGTAGAGACCGTAATAGATTAGCTTTAACATCAGATCTTCTAGCAGCTGTAGCACTAGGTATTAAGAACATCTTAGTTATGACGGGTGACTATGTTACACTAGATGATGATCCTGGGCAAAACCCGTTTTTGACTTAGACTCTGCAACACTACTTTACCTGGTAAGGAGAATGGTTGATGAAGGAGTTGATTTGACGGGAAATAGGGTTGAGGGCGAAGTCAAGTTTAATGTAGGGATAGCTGGAAATCCTAATGCTGAGCCCTTAGAATTAGAGTTGCTTAAAATAGAGCGTAAAGTAAGGCTTGGAGTGGACTTTATTCAGACACAATGCGTTTTCGACATAGAACTAGCGAAAAACTTCCTTAAAGAGATAAAGAAATTTAATACCCCAGTACTAATGGGTATCTGTCCTATAAAGTCTATAGGCATGATGAAGTGGTATATTGAAAAGTGTCCTGGAGGAATAAAAATTCCTCGAGAAATTCAAAAAAGACTTGTAGAAGCTAGAAGGCAAAGGGGTAAAGAGGCTGTTTTAGAAGAGAGTATAAGGATTTCTGCTGAGTTAATAAAGGAACTAAGAAAAACAACAAATGCCGCCGGAGCACATATAATGGCTATAGGATTCGAATACGTCATACCTAAAATAGTGAAGTACTCTCAGACTTAAGTTTAACAGTTTTACCTAAATAGTTAATGAAACATACAGTAGCTGAGCGTGTGGAGACCATAAGCTGCCTTATAATGCTTAATTATTATCTTATCCTTAATAACTAAGCATCTACACGTGTCTATAATCTTCTCTTTATATCAGATATTGATCTCAAAATGTATACGTCGAAAACCGCAGCTACCGCCAGCGATGCTATGATGACTATTATGAACCAATATTCGCCGCTACGAACAAT
>CAZBXI010000017.1:0-7395 GCA_964496035.1 uncultured Desulfurococcales archaeon | reverse complement strand
AATTAAAACGTGAGCCATATAATAACCTGCCTCCCTCTACCCTCCTTATATATCATAGTTTGCTTTCTCAGTAAATTATTTTAGTGCATAAAGGAAGACGTGTTATGGTTGAAAGCAATTTCCAGTTCTAGAATAGTTTGAATCCTATGATTCCTTATTTAATACCGCTTAGAATGTTTATTTGAGAAATATAGCAGGTGAGCTCTTTATGAGAGTACGCGACAAGTATTTAGTGTTCTTAGCAATTTGCTTCTTCTTAGTGCTATTGTTCCCTTTGTTTCTTGGATTCGAACATGTTTGGGAAAGAGAAAAACCAGTACCAAAATATAAGGAGATAAGCTATGAGGAACTTCTTTTAAAGATTAAAACCGAAAATCTTACATTATACTTACCAGTTAATGTTAGCGGCCTATATGTAAGTAGAATAGTGTATTTCGAAAATACTGTTGAACCTTCTGTCGACGTAAATTTTGCTACTGAGGGGTACGATGTTTTATGGTTTAGTATTAGGAGGGAGTTGCAGCTAAGGAATATTACATCTTTCTCGTTCAAAATAAACAATGCACATGTTGTTGGCATTATTCTTGAATACTCCGATAAACACTACAGGATATTCAGATATAAAATTGAAATGTGGATTAGTGTCCGTGAAGGATACACGTTATACTACCATATACTAGCTTCATCACGTATGACGATAAATGATATTAAGCAAATATTGTTTTCTTTAAGAGAAGTTTGCCGATAACGGTTTTCTACTAATACCTTGAGGAACCCGACGTTTATTGTAGATGAAGGAAGAAAGCTATTCAGCGGTAATTGAGGAGCATATGTGTTTTACTTCACATACTCTACACTTCCATAGCTCTTTACTCTTAGGCTTCTTAGTTCTCTCTACTTCCAAGAAACGTTTTAACGTTTCTTTAGCATTGTTTTCATCTACTTTACTATCCATTGTAATGAGCTTCTTTGCTTCTAAAATATAGACTTGTACTCTCTTCCTACTTCTACGGAAGAAAAACCCGTAAATGTCTGCTTGAGTTTCAGCTATTTTCAAAATTTCACCGAGGGTTTCCATGTTCCTTGTTGTTTTAAACTCGTATACAAAGTCCTTAGTTAGCCCGTCGGGTTCTGCTGTAACTACGTATTTCCTCCATTTAAAATACCATCTTATTGTAGGATATTTTTCCTTAATCATAACCTCTAATATCTTACCTCTAACTTTTGAAGGTAAAGTGTTAAAATCAACAGCTACAGCATTTAATTCTTTAATCTTATTCTCGAGAGACTTTTTGAGAGATGGAGCCAGTAGCGGATTAATATATCCTAGTTTTAAGTTTCCATATTGAATTATCGCTAACTTATCTTCAATAATGGTGATGTTGCAACTGTTTTCAAACCACGAAATTATTTTCTCTTTGCTTAGCTTTGTTCTTCTTTCAAGAATTTTCTCCATGTCTTTTAAGGTTAAATTATTGCCTATATTCAAGATTCTCTCGACGTTTCCAGGTATGCTACGTATATAGCCTAGTTCATAAGAGTACATTGCTATGTCGTATAAATATAGTTTGAAATTTTCCAGCTCGTTAAGCTTACTAAGAATATACGCCTTTACCGGGCACCACCAGTAATTGGCAATAATGGAGGTACTTACGAAAACAAGATCCTTGGCATTTAGATTTCTTTTCCTTTTCTCGGAAAGTAGGAGATTTTGCAAAGTGCTCTGAGAATTAACTATTTCCTTGAGTTTCTGCCTTATATGCTCAATTTTCAACGCAATCCACTATGATTTCCTGCTTACCATATACAAGTATGTGTCTAGGGTGATTTAAAACGCTGTAAGCTGTTTTGAACATAGAATTCTGCATTGAAGTAGCGTGCTTAGCCTAAAGTAGGTAATGGTATCTTGGGAATTGTTTTGATAAAATTTATGAGGGAGGTTTATTTAGAACTATCTAATTTATTACCTATAAGTGTATATTTGGTGCCTAACATGGATGGTAAGTATAACGAGATTTTGGAGTTTCTAGAGTTTATAGGGTTAAAGAGCTATGAAGGGAAAGCATATCTTGCGTTACTATCTTTGGGGGAATCTACTGCTCCAAAAATTTCTTCAAAAGCCGGTATACCTTTGCCTAGAATATATGATGTTTTGGAATCGCTAACAACTAAGGGGCTTATTGAAGTTAAGCCTGGAAGGCCTAGAGTATATAAGGCTATTCCCCCCAGTATCGCCCTGAATTACTACGTTAGAAGATATATTGAGAACATACTCACGTTAAACGAGAAGATTATTGGAGAGTTAAGTAGGCTATATAGTTCTACAAGTTATGAAAGACCTCTCATATGGTTGTCTAGGAGTTTTGAAATGAGTATTGAAAGGGCTAAGGGTATGATAAGAAACATGGCTATGGATGGGTTTACAGCTATTTCAGAAACACATTTTAATAAACTGCTAGATACACTACATGCTAAACTTTTAAGAAACCAATCATCGGTCTTTACGGTAACATTAATATTTGAACCTGCAGGTTTAAGGTTTCTTGAAAAACTTATTAGCCTTAATAACGTTGATGTTAGAGTCCTACCTACGGGTATTATAGATGCTCTCGAAGTAGACTCTTCTAACGCGATAATGTTCGGTAAAACATATACCCTGTTTACCAGGGAATGGGAGCTGATCTTACTATTAAATGAGACATTCTATCATGGTTATTGGCGGATTGCTAAAAGGATAAAAGAATTTAACATTACACCTAATGTACCATATAAATTAACTCACCACTGGCTTTCAATAGCGCTAATAAGCGACGGTATGAAGCTAGGATTTAATGCTAAAGTTAAGGTGAGAGGACGTAAGGTTAAATTAAATGAACCGTTTGAGGTTGAAGGATATGTAAGTAAAGTGAGAGCTGATGAGTTTATTAGAAACTTTACTCTCGAAACAAAGGATGGTGAAGAAATCCTTGTAGGAGGTATTGGAGCCTCAATAGAGGATGTAGAAGCGAGATATATTGAGGTAGTATTTACATAGCAGAGGAAGCATTATGGGCAACATATCCGGTAGCTGTTCATTTGCTGTTATCTATGGTTTCGAGTACAGATAAGCTTATTAGGATTACAAGAATAACTTTCTACCGAACAGTGATAAATTTCTGGTGAATAAATCTTGGCTGAAACAACCAAACTCGTTATAGCTATTATAATTGCATTAATTGTAGGTATCGGTATAGGCTACGCTGCTGGTATGGGTGCTGTCCAAACAGTAACAACAACAACTACGGTAACCGTGACAACACCTGTAACCACACCATCTCCATCGCCTGTAGGACCACCAGTAACTTTAACTGTTGTAGGTCCATGGTCTGGCGGTGAAATGGAAGCTTTCATGGAGGTTTTAAAGGCTTTCGAGGAACAAACAGGTATTAAGATTGAGTACAGGATTTACAGAGCTGAAGACCTAGCTTCAGTAGCTCCACCACAGTTCGAAGCAGGTATGGCTCCCGGAGATGTCTTAATAACTCCTTGGGGTTGGTGGATTGCTGAAATGGGTAAGAAAGGACACTTAATAGACTTAACAGGGCTTGTAGATGAAAACGAATATGTTACAGGAATATTTGACCCTGTTAAAGCTGATGGGAAAGTTTATGGCTTACCATTCACAGCGTGGGCTAAACCAGGTTTCTGGTATAGGAAATCGTTCTTTGAGCAGCACGGTCTCAAACCTCCGGAAACATGGGATGAATTCGTATCACTACTTAGCGAGTTGAAAGGCATTCTAGGCGGGCCACCTATAGTTACTGGTGATGGTGTCGGATGGCCTGTTGGAGATGTTGCAGAACACTTCATAATAGCTTTTGGTGGTCCTGAACTACAGCTCAAACTAATTAACGGTGAAGTAAAGTTCACGGATCCTGAAGTAAAATCTATCTTCGAAGAAAAACTAGTACCACTATTGAAGGAAGGTTACTTTAGCGAACCAATAGAATGGACTAGAGCTGTTGAACTATGGTGGAAAGGAGATTATGCGCTATACTTCATGGGTACATGGATTACAGGAATGGTTGAAGACCCCGACGACTTAGGAATATTCCCAATACCTGGTACTAAAGGAGTTGTTATGGGCACAGACTACATCTGCATACCAAAATACACTAAGCACCTTGAAGAAGCTAAAATGCTGGCAAAGTTCCTAGCAACTGAAGGCCAAAGAATACATGTAGGTACTAAAGCAGGTAAGTTCGCTACATGGCTAAAGGTAGGTATTGAGGACCACTGGGCGCCAATGCAAGGAGTTTACAGGTTCGTTAAGGAAATGCAGCCAGTACCGGACCTAGACGATGCTGTTGGAGGTAAGTGGCAAACACTATTCTGGGATCAAATGAAACTACTATGGGTTGAACCAGATAGGTTAGACGAAATACTAACAACTTTAGACGAAAACTTCCCATCGGAGTAAAACAGTAAAGATGGGGGCTATGCGTTTAGAAAAACTTTCTTTTTTACTACCCGCCCTACTTCTAATATTTATAATGGTTATTTATCCTATTCTAGCTACAATTCTCTTAAGCTTCAACATAGATATCGTTGTTGGAGCTGAAGTTTCAGATAAGCCTCCAAGTCTTGAAAACTACTTTAAAGCATTTTCAAGTAGAGAGCTGCTAAATTGGAAGGGTGTTGAGACAGGAACTTTCCCTATGGGTGCTTTAATACATAATGCTCTATGGGTTGCAATACATCTTCCCATAACAACAATATTAGGATTATTACTGGCTGTACTTCTACAAAATGTTAAAGGAGCTTCAATAATTAGATCCCTAATATTCTTAGGAATGGTAGTCCCTATGATTGTTGGAGGTCTCTTAATAGCGTTCTCCTTCGACAAAGATATTGGTATAGTGAATTTTCTCCTAAACACCCTTGGTCTCAAAATGTTTGTTAAAACATGGACAACGTACCCGGATACAGCACTTTTTGCTTTAATTTTAGGCTCAGTATGGTTATGGACAGGGTTTAGTGTTGTAACATATTCTGCAGGTTTAGCTTCAATACCTAAGGAGATTATAGAAGCCGCTCTAATCGACGGGGCTAAGTTCAGGACAATACTTTTCAAAATAATAATACCTTTGCTAAAACCCGTAACGGTAGCTGTTGTAGCCATGACAATAATATGGGATCTGAAAATATTCGACATAGTCTACGTTGCAACACGCGGCGGTCCTGGAGGAGCTTCAATGGTACTATCTATCCTAATGTGGGACTATTTTGCAAGAGTAACAGACTACACTATGTCAGCGACTATAGCTACAATTCTAACATTCATAATACTGCCAGTAGCTATAATATGGGTGAAACTCGTTATGAAGGGGAGATAAGCTATGATACGTGGACCTATAAAGTGGCTAATTGCCAATGTAATTGCATGGATTGTAGGTGTACTGTGGATTATGCCTTTCGTAGGAATATTTATGACCTCTATAAGGCCTTTCAAGGAAATTGTTCATGGATGGTGGATTTTTGAAGAGTTTCACCCAACATTTTCCAAGTATTTTGAAGCACTATTTCACCCATCGTATCCTCTTTGGAGAGGATTAATTAACTCCTTCATAATAGTTGTTCCAAGCACAATAATACCGCTAATATTGGCTGCTTTAGCAGCATATGCCTTTGCAAGATTCAGTTTCCCCATAAAGAACTACCTGTTCTTAACAATGCTGTTCATAATGACTGTTCCCCAGCAAATGATGATAATACCTATTTTCTTCATGCTCCACAACATGAAACTGTTAAACACGTACTTAGGTCTAATACTTGTACATTCTTCATGGGGTATTCCTTGGATAACGTTCTTCCTAAGAAACTACTTTACAATGCTACCAACGGAGCTTGAAGAAGCAGCGCTGGTTGATGGAGCATCCTATAGGCAAATATTTTGGCGCATAGTATTCCCTATAGCTTTACCTGGAATAGTCTCAGCGGCCGTTCTTCAATTCGCATGGGTTTGGAACGATTTCTTCTTTGCGTTAATGCTAATATATGATCCTAAACGCATGGTCGCAACCCAAATACTGCCTTTACTTAAAGGACAGTACCATATAGACTGGGGTTTATTATCCGCTGGCTCAGTAATGGTTATGACAGTTCCCGTTATGGTTTATGCCTTACTACATAGATACTATGTGAAAGGGTTTACGGCATGGGCTATAAAGAAGTAGGATTGCAAATCACATTAGTCAAACTACTTTATATCCTAAAGCACACCACTATATACATGACTAGAGTAGAGGTGTAATTGTTGGTCTTAGTAGTTTTAGAGAATATTACGAAGATTTTCCCGCCAAACGTAGTAGCTTTAGACAATATAAGTTTAAAAATTGAGTCTAGTGAGTTCTTTGTAACGTTAGGCCCTTCAGGTTCAGGTAAGACAACCCTTCTAAGGATAATCGCAGGGCTTGAAAGACCAACTAAAGGGAGAGTAATTATCGGAGATAAGGTTGTAGTTGACGCTGAGAAAAAAGTTTTTGTTGAACCTGGAGAAAGGAACATTGGCATGGTTTTCCAAAACTGGGCACTATACCCGCACATGACAGTTTATGATAACATAGCATTCCCTCTACGAATAAAGAAACTTCCAAAAAATGAAATAGATAAACGCGTAAAAGAGGTTGCCGAGGCCTTAGGTATCCGTGAACTACTCAATAGAAAGCCTTCACAAATTTCCGGCGGTCAGCAGCAAAGAGTAGCCGTAGCTAGAGCATTAGTTAAACAACCAGATGTTCTACTGCTCGATGAGCCATTTAGCAACTTAGATGCTAGAATTAGGGTAACTGCTAGAGAATTTGTTAGAGAAATACAGAAAACACTTGGCATAACAACAATTCTAGTAACCCATGATCAAGCAGATGCTTTCGCCGTCGGAGATAGGATAATGGTATTGAAAGATGGTAAAATACAGCAAGTAGGTACAGCAAGACAATTGTACGACGAACCAGTGAATTTGTTCGTAGCTAACTTCATAGGGAACCCACCAATGAACATCATAAAACTAGTGCCTGCTCACCCAGTAATTAAAGCCTTAAACCTAGAGGACATTGTGCCGAAAGACGATAGCTTAGTATATTTAGGTATAAGACCTGATGAAGCATTAGCAACTGTTGAAATAGATAACGCACACATAGTAGGTAAAACTAGGATCATAGAGTATGTTGGTGCTAGGAAATATGTTAAAGTAGAAGTAGAACACGGTTTCTCAATAAAAGTTCTAGCAGGAGAGAACGTTACCGAAAACCAGAAGGTAGGTGTGCTAGTGAGGAAAGTTCACGTGTTCAATAGTAAAGGAACCAGGTTAGAAAGCATAACGTATTAAGGATTTTACGGGTCATTAAAGTTAAATTC
>CAZBXI010000016.1:6944-27598 GCA_964496035.1 uncultured Desulfurococcales archaeon | reverse complement strand
ATAAGTTACACCCCTGTAACCTAGTTACACCCCTGTAACCTATAACTTTTTAGCTAACAGTAATGTTTTAGAAAATGGAAATTAAAAAGTATTCTAGAGCAGCTTATTAACTAACCGTTCTCCCGAGAGTGTGATAGTTTATTGTTTTTGATGTTCATTCTTTATCACCCCCGGGTTCATCACGGTCACCGCCGACCCCCACACCGCCGTTCTACGGTGGTTCTCGGAAATCGGCGGTCACCAATAAACTTATAGAATAAAGAACTTATATAAAACCCCCCTTCAATTATCAAGTTATCCTCTGCCCCCTTAATATACTTTTAAGTTTTAAAACATGACTCTCCAAGGCGCTTAAATAGGTTTCACGTTGTTTAGCAGGAAGTATAGCGTTACCGTATTCCTTAGCTTTCTATACTGTTTCAACTCTACTTTGCTCAAAGCTACCCTAGCATTCCCCTACTCTATCGCTCTTAATATGAAATAGCATGCTACTTGAAACAACAAACCGCCTTAACCTCTAAAATTTGGCAACATCCTATGAGGTAATTATAGCTTACATGTTCTACAATAAAACAAAGTTTAATTTCCTTCAGATTACCTTATTGATTTTCCGCATTTTGGGCAGAACATTGAGTTTCCAGGTATTGCTTGTCCGCAGTATGGACATTTTATTGGTTCTATTACTTTTGTGAATATGCTTCTTCTCTGTATTTGCCTTTCTTTCTCGTATTTTTTGGCTATTTTCACCGCTACTTCCATTAGTATGACTATTGGTAGGAATAGGATGAAGTCTGCTATTGGCCCTCCATCTGGTGTTATTATTGCTGTTAGTAGGAATATTATGAAGTAGAATAGTGGTCTTTTACCCTCAATAATTGATGTGCTTACGAATCCCAATCTTACTAGGAGCACGAATACTGCTGGAAATGTGAATGCTAACCCTGAAAGTAGTGTTGTGTATAGTACTAGGCTGTAGAAGTCTGTTACGTAAACTAGTGGTGCTGCTCCAACTATTCCGTAGAATAGTAGGGATGCTTTTAGAAGAAACGGTATTACTAGGAAAAGCCCGAAAAGAGCTCCCACGGTAAATAGTGCCGAGAATGCTAGTGTAAATGGATATATTAGCTTCTTCTCGTGAGGGTATAAAGCGGGGTCTATGAACTTATATGCTTCATAAGCTATTACAGGCATTGAAATTATGAATCCAAGTATTAGAGATGAAAAAAGGTAGAGTTCTATTGGCGCGAGAAACCTTATACCTATGAGTTCTACTTCTTCAGGTAAAGTGTATGCTCTAATGTATTCTAGAATTACCGAAATGAACGGTTTGTAAAAAACAAGTGGGTTTTCCAGGAAGCTTAAGTCTGCTGGAGCTACCATGAGAATTAGCGTTATTACACCTACTGTTATCAGAGATATTTTTACCCTATACCTTAACTCTTTAAGGTGTTCTTCAAGACTCATTCTAGCTAGTACATACTCTTCATCACGAGAGGACATTGTTAACCACTAACTTCATTAGCCGAAAATGTTTTAGAAATATGTTTAAACTTATTGTTATTATTTCTTCTTAGTTTTCTCCATTATTTCCTTAAGTATTTGCTCCCTAGTTTTACCTTCAGTTGATATTCCCAGGCTTTTTGCTAAGTCAATTATTTTTTCGTCTACCTCTTCCTCCCTACTTTTAGGCTTTAATTCCTCTTCTAAACCCCTGGATGCTTTTTCGAATTCTCTTTTAGCTTGACCTAATGCTTTAGCTAGCTGCGGTAATTTCTGAGGACCCCATAGAATTAATATTGCTAGAAATATTAGGATTACCAACCATTCCCAGCTGGTAATAACCATTATCAAATACCTCCTCTTACTCTAGTGCTTAATGTTTAAAATAGGTTATATAAACTTTAGTTTTAGATAGAAAAACATTGAAATGGTGTTTGTAAAAAAGTTTGTTTAGAATTTAGCCTTTAGGTACTGGTTCTGCAAGACCCCATACGAACCAGTCTATGCTCCAGAGAAGATCGTGATCTGCAACTTCTCCTGGAGGTATTCTTACGTTTCCTTCTCTATCTACTATACCCTCCTTGCCTGTCAGTTCTTTGAATATTGGTGCCCAGAAGTCTCCGCTCCATGGATCCCAATATCTTTCTTTCATTAGAGCTTCTCTCTTAAGTATTAGGTCTACTGCCCAGTCCGGTACTCCTTTAGCTGCAAGCTCTGTTCTTATATCTCCCCATTGGTCCTCCCATATATATGCTGCTCCCTTACCTTTTCTCCATCCTTCCCTAGTATCTCCTCCATCACCCATTAACCACCATAGATCCATGCTTTTAGGTACACCTGCAAGATAGTATGCTAAAATATATTCGTACATTAGACCCCAATTAACTAATTGTCCTATTAGGTGGGCTGTTGGACCGTAGTCTATCATGCTGCTGTAATGACTGTAGCTCCATACCTTCTTTCCTGCCTTCTGATATTCTTCAGCAACCTGCAATGTTGCTGGCGAGTCTTCGGTAAAAGCTAGTACGTCAGCATCGTACATTTCAACTAAGCTTCTTGCAGCATCAGTTGCAGCTGGCGGATCATACCATGAGTATAGCCATTTAACGTGTACTTCAGCCTTCTTTAGGTCGTCTAGGCTTAAGTCTCCACGCTTATATCTATGCCATAATCCTTCCCATATTCCTAAAACCCAGCTGTTAATATGTCTTACAACTTCAGGTATCGGGTAAGCTGCAACATAGCCGAACTTAAGTGTTTGTGAAATAGCTCCAGCAACTAAACCACATAGGTAGTATGGCTGATAAAGTTCCGCGAAGTATGTTCCCATGTTATCCCATCGCTTATAACCTGAGCAATGCCAGAACCATATGTCAGGGTATTTCTTAGCAGCTTCAAGTGTTGGGTCCATGAAGCCGAAGCTTGTAGTAAATATTATCTCACATCCTTCAGCTATGAGAGACTCTATTTTAGGTAAACATTCTGCTTCTAGAACGCTTTCAATATAGACTGTTTCTACGGTACCTGCAAACTGTTTTTCAACATATTCTCTTCCAGCATTGTGAGCGTAAGTCCATCCATAGTCTCCTATAGGTCCTACGTAAATCCAACCTGCTTTAATTTTCTTAGCAGGTGTTGGTGCAGGCGAGGGCGAAGCGGTTACTGTCTTAGTTACTGTTTCCGTTGTCGTTTCAGTAACTGTGGTTACTCCTTTAGGTGCTGCTGCGTAGCCTCCTCCAAGACCTATAGCTGCTCCTACAACTAATCCTCCAATAAGTCCTTTGAGGAAATCTCTCCTAGTTACTTCACCCATGGGTAGAACACCCAATTTAGAAGCTAATGTTTCTAACATAAACTACGCATATGAGCTTATAAATCTTTACAAAAAAGTCTATTGCAAATTTCTGGGCAGCAACACCTTATAGTTACCAATGACTTTTAAATTAGCTGTATAAAAATAACTTACTCTCTTGAATACGGTTTACCTAGGGCTTCTGGTGCACCTATTCTTCTCCTAAGAGCTTCAATAGACATTATTGTTAACAATATTATGGCTGTAATATGCGGTACTGCTCTAAGTAACGGTATTACACCCTTAAATACTTCAATTCCCTGAAGCCAGAAATATGCAACCTCAAGACCTCCGAACAAATATGCTCCTAGAAGCGCTCTTAGAGGATTCCAGAAAGCAAAAATAACAAGTGCTATTGCTATCCACCCTCTTCCAAGTATTATTGGAGCACCCATGATCTGAGGCGTGTGTGCGAGCATAAGGTATGCTCCTGAAACTCCAGCTAAACCTCCACCGATAACTACAGCTAAATATCTTACTCTAAAAACATTAATTCCAGCAGCATCTGCTGCTGCTGGATTTTCACCTACGGATCTAATGTTTAATCCTATTCTTGTTCTGAAAAGTATGAACCAAAGCAGTATTCCCAGGACAAATGCTACATAGGCCATTATGTTTAAGCTAAATAAAGCACCGAGTAATGGTATGTCACTTATCACAGGTATTTTTATTGGATAAAGTCTTATCCTAGGTATCTTCATTAACTCCTTAGGACTTAACATTACGTCTCTAGCGTATCCTCTAAATGTAATTCCTATACCTAACCCGAAAATGTAGAGGGCTAGTCCACTAGCGAATTGATTTAACTTTAACGTTACACAAGCAAAGGCATGTATGGCTGAGAGTGCTGCAGCAATAACAAATGCCGTAATAAATCCTAGCCATGGGTTCTCAGTAAAAATTGCTACAATAATTCCTGCTGTTGCACCAACCTCCATTAGCCCTTCTAAGCCTAAATTAACTACTCCTGAGCGCTCAGCTAATATTTCACCTAATGTTGCTATAAGATATATTGTCCCAACAGTTAATGCTCCTATCAAAAACTGGTTTATCATAGTAAGTTCGGCCACGACCTTCACCTTCTAAGCTTAATTATTCTCACCCTGTAATGAACAAAGAAATCACCTAAAACTAAAAGTATGAATATTAATCCCTCAAAGCCTACAGCTATGAACCTTGAAATTTTCAGCTCCTGCTGTAAAAGATCAGCGGACTTAGTTAATATACCGAAGAAAAATGAGACCAAAAGGCAGGCTATGGGGTTTAGTCTTGCAAGCCATGCCACAATAATTCCGGAATATCCGTACCCTGCAATACCTATTTCAGGTGAAAGTTTAGGTAAGAATGCTGTGATGCCTACAAATCCGCCTAGACCTGCTAAGCCACCACTTATAAACATGACTATTAAGACTAATTTGAGGTAATTTATTCCACCATATAATGCTCCGCGCTCGCTGTCTCCAACAACTCTTACCTCGTATCCTAGGATAGTTCTTGTAGATACATAATACAGTATTATGGCTATAATTACAGCAATAACAACTCCTACATTAACTAAAGTACCTGGTATTCTAGGTAGCCTTGCAAACTCGGGGACTACTGGTGTTCCTTTAAACCCTGGTATTAGATGAACTCCAAGCTTTTTTAAGTAGGCTAGGTATCTTTCTTTGAACACAGGGTTTGCTTCGTTCCATGGTCCACCGGGTGTTGTTAGCCACCATATTATTTGTAGCGAAATAGTGTTCATCATAAGGGTTACTAGTATTTCATTTACCTTCCACTTAGCTCTTAAAAACGCTGGTAGGAGACCCCATAATCCTCCAGCTATAAATGCTAAGAGAAACATTATTGGTAGGTATAGAGGTATTGGCATGTCTACACCGCTCCAGTATAGTATTATTGGTATCATTGCTGCTATTGCTCCTAGCTCAAACTGTCCTTCACCGCCAATATTGTAGAAAGCCATTCTGAAAGGTAGAACCAATGCCATTGAGGTAAACATTATTGGTAAAGCTATTTCGATAGCACCCATAAGGGCTGTTGGGCTTGTAGCTATCCTAGCTATCCTAGAATATACTTCTACAGGTGATATTCCAACAGCTATGAATATTAGTCCTCCTAGAAGTATGCCCGCTATAGCTGAAACTATGGAGACTATTGCCGGTATTTCTCTTCTAACGAAAAGTCTTTTCTCAACTTTTATAGCATATCTTGTACCGGGAATTCTAAATGCCATAACTCTTCCACCTTTTAAGAGGACTTAGGTTTTTCTTCCTGAACTTTTTGAGGAGTTTTTCTTAGAGCTCCACCCATCATTAACCCTATTTCTTCAATATTTGCTTCTTCAGCTGAAACTATACCCATAATTTCTCCATTGTGGATTACTGCTATCCTATCGCTAAGCATAAGTATTTCTTCAAGGTCTTCAGAAATGAGAAGAACTGCCACACCTTTATCTCTTTGCTGTAAAAGCACTTTTCTAACATACTCTGTTGCTCCAACATCAAGACCTCTTGTCGGATAAACCGCAACTATGAGTTTCGTTTTTCTTTGCGGATTTTCAGCAAGCTCTCTTGCTAAAATTAGTCTTTGAATGTTACCTCCAGAAAGTGTTCTTGCAGGTGCAAAAATGCTTGAAGTCATTACGTTAAGCTCCTTAATTCTCTTATTAACGAAGTCATAAATACTCTTAAAGTTTAGGAGAAACCTATTCTTAGCTATAGGTGCATATCTATGGTGTCTTAGAATAATATTTTCCCAAACTGTTAAATTGGGCAGTATTCCAACACCTATTCTATCTTCAGGGATATATGCTACACCTAGTTCGAAAATCTTCTTTGGCGGTGCTCCTGTAACATCTTGACCTTCAATTATTATTTTACCACTCAAGGGTTTTCTCAAACCTGCTATTGCTTCTGCTAATTCTTCCTGACCACTACCTGCAATACCAGCTATACCGAAGATTTCACCTGGGAAAACTTCGAATGAAACATTTTTAACAGCTAACACTCCTTTATCACTTAAAACATTTAGGTTTTCAACTTTAAGTATTGGGGTTTCAACAATAACTTTTCGAGGTTCTCTCTTAATTCTGAAAAGAACTTCCCTACCAACCATCATCTTAGCTAGGTCTGCTTCTGCAACTTCCTGAGGAGTAACTGTTCCTATAACATGGCCTCTTCTAAGAACGGTTATTCTATCGCAAACTGTTAATGCTTCTTCGAGCTTATGGGTTATGAATATTATTGATTTCCCTTCTTCCTTCATTCTCTTGAGCGTTTTAAATAGTTCTCTTGTTTCTTGAGGTGTAAGAACTGTTGTAGGTTCGTCGAGAATAAGTATATTCGCGTTTCTTATCAGCGCTTTGAGAAGCTCAACATACTGTCTTTCACCCATAGATAGTTGCCATATTTTAGCTTTTGGATCTATTCTGAAACCGTATCGTTCAGCTAATTCCTTAATTTTCTTAGAAGCCTCCTTAAGATTAAGTACTAATCCGAACTCCTTTAACCCTAAAATAACATTCTCAACAACAGAATGTGCCATAACAAGTTTAAAATGCTGGGGAACCATACCTATTCCGAGCTTTATAGCGTCTTTAGGCGATTTTATGGATACTTTTTTGCCGTTAATGTATATTTCTCCTTCATCAGCTCTATATACGCCGTAAAGTATGTTCATTAGCGTTGTTTTTCCAGCACCATTTTCTCCAAGAAGACCATGAATTTCGCCTTGCTTTACCTCGAAGGTTACGTTATCTAAAGCAACAACACCGGGAAACCTCTTAGTAATTCCCTTCATCAACACAGCCAGTGGTTTCTCTTTGCTCAATAAAAAACACCCAAGACACTAGTCAAAACGCAGTAGGACTATAGAAAAGTCTCATATGCGTCTATAAAAATCTTTCCAACAATCTCATAAAAATGCAGTATTTTGATTTCCTAGTAGTTTTTGTAATTGAGTATTTAAAGTTAAAATTTGTTTAAACATTTTTATTTTAAAATAGTTAAAAAGAATAACTAATCGGGAACTATGGTTGTTCCTGCTCTTCCCTCTAAAGTATCTAATGCTTTGTATAGGTGGCCTATTGCTGCTCTCTTTCCTCCATTCTTTATGAACCTTATTGCCGCTAACACTTTGGGACCCATGCTTCCAGGCGGGAAGTGGCCTTCTTTGTATAGTTTTTCTGCTTCACTAACAGTTAATTTTCTCAAAAGTTTTTGCTGTGGAGTTCTAAAGCGCAGATAAACTCCTTCAACATCAGTTACTATTACGAAGTAGTCTGCTCCAACAAGTGAAGCTAGTCTTTCACCTGCAAGGTCTTTGTCAATAACTGCTTCAACACCCTTAATTTCTTCGTTCTCCTTAATTACCGGTATCCCTCCACCACCTGAAGCTACTACTATGAATCCATTTCTAAGCAAAGTTCTTATTGCTTCTATTTCTACATTACCTACGGGGTCAGGTGATGGAACTACTCTTCTCCATCCACCTCTGGGATCGGGTTTCATAGCCCATCCTTTCTCCTTAGCAATTCTCTTAGCAGTTTCTTCATCGTAATATGGTCCAACGTATTTTGTTGGATTTTGGAATGCCGGGTCATCCTTTCTTACGAGAATGCGGTTTACTACGGTAACTACATGTTTATTTATACCTCTTCTTCTAAGCTCATTTGTTAGTGCTTGCTGAATCATGTAACCTATCCATCCCTGAGTCATTGCATTAGCAAAATCCATTGTTAATGGCGGTATTTTCTCCCTTAAAGCATCCATCCACTCCAAAATATTACCTACTTGAGGTCCATTACCGTGGGTTAAAATCACCCTATAACCTTTTTCTATAATGTCAGCTACTTGCTTCATAGCTTTAACAACATTATCCCACTGTTCCTCAACTGTTCCCTTTTGACCCTTCTGAAGGAAGGCATTACCTCCTAAAGCTATTGTAACTAAACCCCTATTCTCACTCATGGTTTTATATCCTCTAAGAATTTGTATGAATAGTTTCAATAAAGATGTATATAAGTGTTCATTTAAATATGCAGCAAAATATCCAACTAAGTTCCTCCCACTCTATGTTTAATTATTCCTTTAAAAACAATTATAATAAGCATCAACTTGTTTACTATATTGGGGTAAAATATGGTCTCCTACGTTAAATACTTGAAATGCAGCAGATGTGGTAAAGTCTACTACTTAGATCAGAAACCTATTGTTTGCGAAAACAAGGACTTAGGTAGGTTAGACATATATTATGATTATGAGAAAGTAAAGGAAGTGTTTTCAAAGCATATTCTTAAGGGAAGAAGGTTTTACATGTGGCGGTATAGGGAGTTAATGCCTGTGAGAGAAGATAAGAACATAGTAACCTTAGGTGAAGGAGGAACACCCCTAATTAGGGCGAAAAGGCTTGCCGAAGAACTTAAGGTTAAAAACCTGTACTTGAAGGATGAAACGAGAAATCCCACTGGAAGCTTTAAAGACCGTGGCATGTCTGTTGCAGTTAGTATGGCTGTTGAGTTCGGCTATAAAGTTACAGTTACTGCTTCAAGCGGTAATGCTGCAGCAGCGTTGGCTGCTTATAGCGCTAAAGCGGGACTAGAAACATATGCTTTTGTAATTGAAGAAGCAGGATACGGTAAGGTTGCACAGTTACTATTCTACGGTGCTAAAGTCTTCAGAGTTAAAGGACTTGGCAAAGAAGATCCCACGGTGAAGATGATGAAGCTAACTTATGAAAAGTATGGATGGTATCCTAGTCCAAGCTTCGGGCCTTTCAACCCGTATCAAATTGAGGGGCCAAAAACAATATCGTATGAAGTAGTTGAACAGCTAAATTGGAACATTCCTGACTGGGTTATGGTGCCTGTAGGTGCTGCTGCACTACTTACAAGTGTTTGGAAGGGGTTTAGAGACTTTAAGGAACTAGGATTTATTGATAACTTACCTAGATTAGCTGCGATTCAATCTACGGGAAATCCACCTTTCGTTAGAGCGTGGAAGGAGAAAGCTGAACCATTTAAGATAAAGCCATGGCCTAAACCTGAAACAATAGCTACAGGTCTTGAAGACCCGTATCCTTGGGATCATGATGGAGGTTTAAAGGCGCTACAAGAAACAAAAGGTGTAGCCGAAGAGGTAAGTGATGAACTCATACTTAAGGCTATGAAAATGCTTGCAAAGTACGAAGGAATATTTGCCGAGCCCTCGGGTGTAGCTAGTTTAGCAGGGTACATGAAGTTGCTAGAAGAAGGAATTATAGATAGAGGAGATACTGTAGTGGTACTGATAACTGGGCATGGTCTAAAGGATCCCGATATAGTTAAGAAAGTAAGTGGTGATGCACCGAAAATAGAGCCTAAACTTGAAGATTTCGAAAGAGCTTTAAGAGAGCGTTACGCTTAAGGATTACATTACTTCATGAAAAACCATTTTTCTATGTGCTTCTCTCCTTTGCTTAGCCATTGAAATATCTCAGCGAATTCTCGTATACCAAGGCAAACAAGCTAACTTACGATACCTATAAAGTTTTTAATACTATCTATTTATTAGAGGTGTTTCCGAACAATGGTTTTCCTTAAATCTACAATTTCAGATCTTGCTGGTAAAGACCTAATAACTACGCAAGAGTGGACTATAGAAGAGCTAAGAGCCGCTATTGAGCTAGCTAGAGAACTTAAAAGACTATATTACTATAAGGGACCTAAGGGGGTACCTAACTATCTCGAGAAGAAAACGTTCATAATGTTGTTCTATGCACCATCAACTAGAACTAGAGCTGCTTTTGAAACAGCAATGACACTGCTTGGAGGCCATGCACAGTACGTTGAAGCTAGAATGACTAGAGTTAAGGAAGGTGAAGCGCTGAAAGATCTCGCTAAAATGTATGAAATTTTCGGTAACGGTGTAGGTATTAGAATTTTAGATAAAGCAATAGATTATAAGTATGGTGAAGGACACAAGGTTATTAGAGAATTTGCTAAGCATGCAAGAGTTCCAGTTATTAACATGGCCGACGACCAGGAGCATCCAACTCAAGCACTTGGAGACATCATGACTATAGAGGAAAAACTAGGTAATGTTAAGGGTAAGAAGTACGTTATAATGTGGGCTTATGCGCCAATAATTAGAGGATACTGCAGTATTAATGCCGAAATGCTCATAGCTACAAGGTTCGGTATGGATGTTGTAGTAGCTCATCCACCAGGATTTGAGCTTCCAGAAAAATATGTTGAATGGGCTAGGCAAAACGCTAAAGAAAGTGGAGGATCAATAGAGTTCGTTAACGACTATAGAGAAGCACTCCATGGAGCTCACGTAGTATTTCCAAGAAATTGGTGTTCTAGGAAACTAGCGGAACTTGGAGCTACAGTTTTCGGTAAAGAAGAACTTGAAATATATAAGAAATATCGCAATTGGAGGCTTAAAGTTGAAGACCTAGACTTAATGGACAAACAGGGAATAATAACTCATGTCCTACCTGTTCTAAGAGATTTCGAAGCAGATGACGCGGTAATGGATTCTCCTAAATCGGTGATTTACGAGCAGGCAGAAAACAATCTTTTCGCTAAAGCAGCAGTGTTAGTGCTAACAATGGGTGGCTTAGTTTAAACAGATTAATAATGCATAAATTTCTTTACCTTATTATCATAAAATATAGGATAAAGACAAAATACGCTATAAAGAGTATGAGTATTACTAGGGGTATTAGGAACACCGCTAAGTGTTTTCTAGTCTTAACATTGTATACCGATAATGTTGATGTCTCCTTAGTTTTCTTATACATAAACCAAGTTAGTATGGTGCTTATGGTACCTAGTATCATGCCCAAAGCAAAGAAAACTGTAGCATAACCGAGCATGTTGAAAACTTTGTCTATTAATGAGAGTAATTTATCGAACAGTAATGCAGTAAACTCAACTATGTCCTTGTAGTCTGTGATTTACACCTCAAACCTTCTATGAACATGAAATGTAAAAGCCTTTACATGCGGCACTGTTGAATTTACTACAGGCAATTAAAGCTTAGCGCTTTTTCTCTCTTTAAGTTTTATTTCCTAGATTTATGGTAGGATTTTAATACTCTAAAGCACTATTTCCATAATGTACCTCTCGAGGTGAGGAGTTTCTTGAGTAAGCCATGGTATGTAGGGTATTTTAAAGGTAAAGACTGGCTTAAAAACATTGACTATACTCAAGAAGAAATAAAGAAGGTTCTTGAAGCTGCGAAAGATCTTAAAGAGAAGTTCCATAAAGGTGTACCAACACCCTACTTGCAAGGGAAAACGTTGTTCATGCTATTCTACAATAGATCTCTAAGAACAAGAAATAGTTTCGAAGCAGGAATGTTTCAGCTAGGTGGACATGCGCACTTCTTAAGCCCGCAAGACGTATATACGCCAACCTTACCCGAGGACATGATACCATATAGGACAGAGGCAATTAGTGATGTTGCAAGGGTTCTTAGCAGATACGGCAATGCAATAGCCATTAGAATTTACGGAGATGCCGCAAAGTGGATTATTGGTAGAGGACACAGAGTAATTAGTGAGTTTGCCAAGTGGGCTACAATACCTGTACTTAACATGGAGGACGACGTATATCATCCATTCCAAGCATTGGCAGACATAATGGCTGCTATGGAAGCTCTAGGTTGGCCTAAAGATTTAAGCGGTAAAAAGTTCGTTGTAAGCTACGCATACTCTGGAGGACTTAAACCATTAGCTGTACCTCAAAGCGTAACATTAATTGCTGCTATGTTTGGAGCAGAAGTTGTAGTAGCTCATCCACCAGGATTTGAACTTATGGACGATATAATGAAGAAAGCTAAGGAGCTAGCAGACCAGTACGGCGGAAGCATAACGATAAGTCACGACATGAAAGAAGCTTTTGAAGGAGCAACATTCGTATATCCTAAAGCATGGAGTCCTAGAGGGTTCTTCCCACCATACAATAAGGTAGTAGACAAGGAGGGAGCTAAAGCTTATCAGAACAAGTTCAAGAACTGGATTGTAACCTTAGAGTTGCTTGAAGAAGTAGGTAAACCATATTACATGCACTGTGGGCCAGCTGATAGAGGTCAGGAAGTAACGGATGAAGTATTAGACACATATGAGAAATCGCTATACTTTGAGGAAGCAGAAAACAGATTACACGTACAGAAAGCAATTATGGCAATGACCATGGGCGAGCCTGAAAAATAAGCTCCCATTTATTTTTTGTTTCCCACATCTATCGCTACTTAAAGCTTAGAAGTTACTAATTCTATTTCCTCTCTTATTTCATCTGTTATATCTAAGATTCTGTCCAGTATTATTCTAGCTTTAACGAGATCGCTACTTGTAACATTCTCTTTTATAGCTATTTCATACATTTCATCCACTTCATCACTTAATCGCGACAGTAAAGATAGTATTCGATTGTGATTTTCTTCGAGACCTCCAATGGGTTTTGTTTGGCTGAAAACCTTTATCCTATCGTTTAGCACTTCTTTAACTCTTGAAGTGTAGATTTCAGGTTTTACTTCATAAGTTACGTTAACTTCATGTATTACATATTTTAAACTAAGAGCTTGAGCTGTTGATAGAGAATTCCATTGGGCAAGCTCTACAGTATCTAATATGAGCGATAATCTATAACTATAGCTTAGTCTTTCGAATCCAGCTGTTGTTCTTTTTAAACTATCCAGCACTTCATTTAATGTGCTATAGCATTGAGCTACCATAACGTAACCTACTAACACACCTATGGCTATCCCTATGGCTAAGAATATTACTATAAATGGAAGCTTTTTCCTTAAGATAGGTAGTGTCAAAGTATTCACCTTATTTGAACGCTGTTTCATTTATGTTAAAAACGTATTTAAACTGTTTTCCTTAACATTGTTTTCCATTTTAAAAAGTAATAGGCTAAAACTTCGCAACAATTTAAGTTCCTACTTTCAATAGTTTTGAGAAATTATATTTATCAGTATTACAAATTTTCTACTTGGTGGTTAGATTTGTCAAAATATATTATTGATGATCTTGACAAGAAAATTTTAAACATATTACAGAAAAATGCTGATTTAACGTATGCAGAAATAGCTAAAGAAGTTAATGTTAGTCCGTCGACTGTGCATTTAAGAGTTAAGAGGTTAAAGGAACTTGGGTATATTAAGTCTATTATCGCAGTTGTTGATCCAGGAAAGTTGGGGCTTAATATCAGGGCTTACGTGTTTATTAAAACTGATCCAAAGAAGCATAATGAAGCTCTAGAAAAAATAGCCAAGATGAAGGAGGTTGTAGAGCTCTACGATATTACAGGCGAGTACTCGGCTATAGCTAAAGTTTATGCTACAGACAATGAAGGATTAGCAAGAATTCTAGACACTTTAGGGCAAATAGAGGGAGTGCTTTCGACAAGTACGTCGTTAGTTATGAGGGCTATTAAGGAATTGCCGACAGTTCAGCTCTAGACCCTACTTTTTCCTCTTAATTAAAATAGCTTAGACAAAGCTCTAACTACGTTTACTAGTGAAGCTGCTCCAAGCCTCTTGGCATATTTAAATATGGACTTATAGTTCTTTACAAGCGTCCAAACTAGTTTAAGCCCGGATCCTGTCAGAGAATAGGCTATTTCAAATAATTGGTTCAGCCATCTAAATTCCCTTACTATAGTTTGTTCATAGTAATCCAAGCTTCTATTATTGACTAGAATGTTAGACAGTATTAAGGCGGATTTCATTGAGGGAATAATTCCCTCACCTGTAACGGGAAATACTGTTCCTATGCTTTCACCGCATCCAACAATGTTACCGTACCTTATTGGTTTAGAGAACATGGGAGGTTTTAATCTTATAGCGCTCTTACAGAAGCATAGTATTTTAGTCTTTAAGCTCATTTCTTTAAGAAGCTTCTTTACGAGAGATATGGGATTTAATATGGTATCTCCTGCTCCGAGATGCCAATAATTGTCGCCTATCGGGAAAAGCCAGGCATACCCTACTTTTCCAAATCTAATGTATATAGTGTCTTCATCAAGATCTTTTGATTTAACAACATACTCTATCGTAGGCATAAGAAAATCATTTTCTAATTTCGGTAGAAAGCTTCTTCGCCAACCTGTAGCATCTACCACTAAATCGTATTTTTCCGTAATTTCTTTAGAGGCCTCGGCCCATATTATTTTCACATTTTTAATTAGGTCAGATATGAGCTTCGGCTTATTGAATGTTATAAGGTCCGAAACTTTAACTTCTATACTGTTAACTATAATTCTCCTAACCTTAGATAGAACATAGTCTTTAACGTTTAAGCCTACTTTTCTAAGGAGTTCCCTAAGTTCAGATTCTACCGTACCCCAAGCACAGTAGCACCCAAGTTTCCTGGATCTCTCATATAAATCAACATATATTCCTTCTTGAGAAAGTAAGGAAGCTAAAAAAGCACCAGCAGAACCCGCACCTACGATAGCTATTCTTCTATAATTCGTTTTCAAGTTCTACAACCTTAAACCATAACCTCTGATATTTTATAGTCTCCTGTTTCTTTAAGTTTTAGCTAGATATACGTAAAGAAAAGCGTTTCTTTTAAAAACATTAAACGCTCTAAGAAACCTATCAAGCAACGGTTTGTAGTGTTTTACAATTATACCTCTTATAGTTTTTGGTATGATAAGGGTTATAGGAGGCCATAAGCAACAACCAATATACCTTACTTCTTTAAAACCTACATTCCTCAATAGTTTAATGAGCTCATTAGGCGTATGTCCTTTTTCGAAAACATATGTTTTTGGAACGTTTTCTGTTTCGAAATCCACCATATCTTCTGGGATATGGTATTCTTCACGATATCTTTTCAATATTTTTTCGTTAAAAGAAGACATGATTAATTCGCTATTACTATTTAAAGTCCTAAATATCTCATGAAGCGCTGAAGCAATGTTAGGTATGTGATCTAATGTTAGTGTTGAAACGGCAAAGTTGAAAACATGGTTTCTAAAGGGTAGGTTTTCTATGTCAGCATATATTAAGTCCAAATTCGGATATTGTCCATGTTTTCTCTTAAGTACTTTAAGCATGTTTAAACTGAAGTCTAAAGCTATAGTGTGCTTCGATATGTGAACTAGTAGTTTAATGTATCTTCCAGTTCCAGCACCTAAATCTAGGCTCCTTTGAAACTTCCTATTCCTTAAAAGATCATATATAACTGCTTCTTCACATTTCTCTATAATTCTAGTAATATGTAGTTTACTTGATAAATCATATTCTGGAGCTATTTTATCGTAAAGATCTTTAACCTTCTCTTTTAATTTCCAATATTTCATGCTTAGTTTCCAATATCTTAAACGGAATGAAAGTAATTTAAAGCTTCTAGCTTATACCTAGGTAAACTCTCGTTAAATCAGGTTTTTTAAGAAGATCTTGGGGGTGTCCTTCAAAAATCTTTTTCCCTGCTACGAGAAGGTAAGCTTTATCACCTATTTCCAGAGCTTTCTTAGCGTTCTGTTCGACAAGAATAACAGCTATATTGTAATTGTCTCTTAGCTCGATAATTTTTTCAAATATTAGCTTTGCTATTTTGGGTGCCATATTTGCTGTTGGTTCGTCAAGAAGCATTAGTGAAGGTTTTCTTAGAAGTGCCATGGTCATTGCCAGCATTTGTCTTTCACCTCCGCTTAGCGTTGAAGCTTTTCTTTCAAGTAAGCTTTTGAGCTGTGGGAATAAGGATAGAGCATCTTCGATATCCATTGTTTCTCCTTCATGGATGTATGTTGCAAGTAATATGTTTTCTCTAACCGTTAAGTTTAGGAATGTATTTTCCAGTTGAGGTAAATAGGCTATGCCTAGTTTAGCTATTTCGTGCGGTTTCTTAGACGTTATATCTATGCTTTTAAATGCTACTTTACCGCTATATATCGATGTAAAACCGAATATTGTTTTTAGTAGTGTCGATTTTCCACTACCATTAGGTCCTACAATAACTGTTATTTCGTTGTTACTAGCTTTCATTGATATATTAAATAGTACTTGAAATTTACCGTAACCTGCATTCACATTATTCAACGAAAGTATACTGTTAGGCATTAATTATTCACCAAGGT
Organism: uncultured Desulfurococcales archaeon; assembly: GCA_964496035.1. Taxonomy (GTDB): domain Archaea; phylum Thermoproteota; class Thermoprotei_A; order EX4484-217-1; family EX4484-217-1; genus EX4484-217-1. Next base: position 11,165 of record CAZBXI010000016.1, on the reverse strand, counting down.
ATGCTTTTGCAACCTCAGGGTCTTCAAGAACCTCTTCAGGTTTGCCTTCAGCTACTACTTTTCCTCTGTGCATAGCATAAACATAGTTAACATACTGCAAAGCTACATCAAGCCTATGCTCAACAATTAAGAATGATAAGTCTATTTTATTCTTCAAATAAATTATGTGGTCAAATATTTCATGTGCAAGTTTAGGGTTAACACCAGCAACGGGTTCATCCATTAAAACTAGTTGAGGATCACCCATAAGAGCTCTCCCTATTTCAACAAGCTTCATCTGCCCACCACTAAGTTTTGAAACAGGATAGTTCCATAAATGGTCTAGGTTAAGAAGTTCCAGTATTCTGTAAGCTTTCTCTACAAGCTCTTCCTCGCGTTTAAGCCACTTACCCTTAAATATCGACTTTAGAAAACTTTCACCTTCATTTACTTTAGCAGCTACAAGTAAGTTTTCAAGAACAGTTAGATTCATGAAGAGTAAGGGTATTTGAAATGTTCTCACAATACCTATTTTATATATTTCATGTGGAGGTTTACCTGTAATATCTAGCCCGTTATATTTTACCTTACCTTCATCAGGCTTGTATATTCCTGAAATGACATTTATGAGTGTAGTCTTACCACTGCCATTAGGTCCTATAATCATCGTTAAGCTACGCTTCTTTACACTAACTGAAACGCCATCAAGAGCTACCACTTCTCCGAACCTTTTCCTAATGTTCTCCGTTCGAAGCAGCGTCAATGCTGATTCGTCCTCGCTATCTATTGTTGGAAAAAATGTTGAACTTGAATTAATTTATTTTTATGTAGACCATTTTATCTTATCTAACGGTTCTATGTAGACTCCTACATCTTTCCAAATATACTCCCCGTTTTCGCTAACCACGGTTGTTATTACATATTTTTCTCCAACCCTATCTCCTGCTTCATCTAGTAGGACCCAGCCTGAAACTCCAAAGTACCTTGAAGACGCTTCAGGAAGAACTTTAGCAACAACTTCACTATCATACTTACCTGCTTCAAGAACAGCTAATGCTAAAATCCATGTTGCATCATATATGTTACATGTGTAGGGGTCAGGTTCAATACCATACCTTGTTTTAAATCTCTCCTTAAACTGCTCTTTCTTCGACGATTCTTCAGGTAAATAAACTGTTGCAAGTACACCTAAGCTTTCTACGATATCGCCTACTTGCTTAGCTATTTTGGTTGAGCAAGCTATCCCATCCGTTCCAAACCACTTAACCTTAGTTAATACAGGGTCTTCCTTAGCGAGAGACAATATGTTTATACCGTCGTCTTCGAACGATATCATTAACACAGCCGTCTTCTCGTCAGCTCCAAATTCTTTAACAAGATCAGAAAGAGCTCTAACTTCGGTAGACAGTTCGGGAGCTTCGGGATCATACTTAACCTCCTTTACCTGTCCTCCAAGTTCTTCAAAACGTTCTTTAACAACATTAAATAGTCCTACACCCCATACATCACCCCTATATATGACAACTACTTTCCTAACTCCCTTATCCCACATTAACCTAGCTAAAGCTCTACCTTGATACACATCGGATGTAACTGCTCTGAAAATGTAGTCATCCTTAATAGCTAATTGCGGAGCAGTAGCTGACGGGCTAAACACAACTATTTTGTTAGCATCAGCATGAGATTTTATAGCAGCAACCTCAGAGCTTGCTGCTGGACCTACAATAAGCTTTATGCCTTTAGCTGAAAGCGTTTGTAACGCTGCTAAAGCACCTTCAGGAGATGTTTTAGTATCTTCAACATATATTTTGAACTTAACATTAAGACCGAGTTTAGAAACATATGCATTAATGTCTTCTTCGGCTAATTCTAAAGCATGTTTCCACTTTTCCCCAAACGATGAAAGTTTCCCTGTAAGTGGCAGTAATGCACCTATCGGTACTTCAGACGGCAGCCCTGTTGGCGTCGGTGCTGTAGCTCCAGCAAATGCATAGGTTGCAGCAGATCCTGATATTAAACCAATTATTAGCGAGACTACTACGTAAATTAGATATTTTTGCATTTCGCTATTCACCCATCATCGTATATTTTATATTTTTTATAGGAAGTAAACAAGGAGCTATATATAGGTTTTCTTAGTAAATCTATAGGAAACATATTTAAGTGTACAAAATTAGAAAATTTCCAACAATACACAAACTAACGGCGGTAATCAACAGTGGAACCAACAGTAATAATTGATGCTATAATATTTGGGAATCTGTTAGTCCTATTAGCTGTTGGATTAACGCTAACCTATATTACTTTGAGAATACCTAGTTTTGCTCATGGAGATTTAGCGACTATAGGAGCTTACGTAGCCTATTTCATGTACGTTGGTCTAAAACTAAGTCCCTACCTTAGCGTTCCAATAGCCTTTCTAATATCGGGGTCTGTAGCTTTACTATCCTACCTTATTATCTTTAAGCCTCTTTCAAGTAGAGGTACAAGTATTGTTGGGTTAATGATAGCATCTATAGCTTTAGATGTGGTTTTAAGATCAGTACTTCATATCTATGCCGATATATTGTCTGAAACATACAAGGTTATTTCAAGGGGTTTCATCTTTAGAGATTCTACGATTGCTATAGGTGTATTTGACATACCCTGTTTATTCGTAATCTCTACGGTGCTTTCAATATGTCTGATAATTTCCTTCTATATGCTGCTAACTAAGACAAAGTTCGGCATAGCTATGAGAGCTGCTATTGAAAACCCGAGTTTAGCTGAAACATTAGGTGTTGACGTTAACAAAGTATATGCTATATCATGGTTTCTTGCAGGAGGGCTTGCAGGTATTGCTGGAGTTTTTCTACCGTTTAGAATGACTGCGGGTCCCGAAATAGGGTGGTTTATGCTTCTAAGAACATTCGCATCCTCTATTTTAGGGGGTTTCACGAGCATATATGGTGCTATGCTTGGAGGATATATTGTCGGCTTTGCTGAGGTTATAGGAATGTACTTCTTAGCTAAACCTCCATTTAATGTTCCAACAGCTTTCAGACCTGCTCTATCATTTATCATTCTAATTGTTACACTTCTTCTAATTCCCGAAGGATTAGCTTCAAAGATAAGGTTAAGGAAAATTGCAATGTTCTCTAAAATCCCCGTCGGAGAGGTAAAAGATGATAGTAGGAATAGCTGATCCTTTACGTTTCATCTTAGACTTACTAGCTTTCTTCTCAATATATTTAATGTTATCTATAAGTTTAAACTTAGAATATGGATATACTGGAATACCTAACTTCGGTAAAGTACTGTTTTTTGCTGGAGGAGCTTTCATAGTTGGTGCAACAACTACAAGGTTATTACTTTTCTTCATGGGCTTATCTTCGAAAAACTACTGTAACTTCAACGTTCTTTACGCTTCAGAAGTAACTAACCAGCTTGCCTCAAACCCTATTCTTTCAATAACCATATTTGCTGCAATGCTGTTAGCTGGTGCTGCTGTAGGAGGTCTTTTAGGCTACGTAGCTTCATACCCCGCAATAAGGCTTAGAGAAACATATCTCGGAATAACACTCCTAGCTTCCGGAGAACTGTTAAGAATTGTTGCTAGAAACTACGATCCATTAATATGCGGTACTCTAGGTGTTTCTGTTCCAGATGTTTTCGCATGGATTCCAGTAAGTATTAAGGAAGCGGTTCAAGTAGCTATAATGTTAGCTATAGCTTTGCTAATATGGGTTTTTGTTGAAAGACTGGCTAGGTCACCTTTTGGTAGGTTAATTAGAGCTGTTAGGGATAACGAGATTGCAGCAGAATCCTATGGTAAAGACGTAGTTAATGTGAGAATGAAAATACTAGTAATAGGCTCAGCTATAGCTGGCATTGCTGGAGTACTTTACGCACTATATGTTAGATCAGTGCATGCAGACGATTTCATGCCTCTAAGAACATTCATAGTTTGGGTAATGGTAATCCTAGGAGGTGCCGGAAATAATGCTGGAGCAGCGGTGGGCTCCTTTATTTACGTCCTAACCGAGAGACTTATTATGCAATATAAGCATTACATTGTCGTCCCATTCGATGTAAACTACGTAAGCTACATAGTGTTTGGAGCAATACTAATACTAATGCTAATGTTTAAACCCAAAGGACTTTTACCGGAGAAACCAAGCAGGACCTTAGACTTTGAAAAAATAATTAAGAGAATCGAGAAGAGAAAAAGCTAAGTTTAAAATGCCTGAACTTTATATGGAA
>CAZBXI010000016.1:0-6844 GCA_964496035.1 uncultured Desulfurococcales archaeon | reverse complement strand
ACGGTATTGATGGACCATACTACCTAGTACAAACACTGTATATTGAGAAATATGGGACTATGTATCATGGAGATCCTCCTCTCACATTTTACATACTCTATGCCTTCTACAAATTACTAGGTGATCCCACATTAGCAGTAAAGATAGGTATAATGTTGTTTACTTCCTTAACTACTATTCCACTTTACTTATACTTTTACAACACTACAAGCAGAGCTGAAGTAGGATTTTCCGCATCAATAGCTCCTTTTTCACCACACATTGTGAGGCTTATGGGCGATTTTGTGAAAACCACTTTTAGACTGTTTTTCTTAGCCTTGCCTAAACTAAGACTTCATGAAATAATCGTTTATAATGGAATATTTGTGCAATTTAAGGAAAATTATGCCTCCACGTTAAGCAATGAAATTTAAGTAGCAGATAACATAGTGTTACACGATTCTTACATATCTTATAGGGAATTTAACGTACACCTTAGTTTTCTCCTTTAAATTTACGTCTCTAACTATGCTTTGCGGAACACTTACTTTAATATCCATGCCTTCAATGTTTAAGGCCATATTCACCCAACCATTTATAATGTTTATTCCCTTTATCAATGCTAGATAAGTATTAGTTTGAACTCTCTGCGGTTTATTTGAAATAACTACCTTATCTGAAGGTATAATGATAGATTTCGCCTCATCTACGTCTCTTTCCCTTGGAGCAACAATACTTATCTTACCAGTCTTAACTAAACATAAGCCGTTAGCTAACGGCTCTACATGGTCTATGGGTAGAGAAATTAAAGGTAGTATGTTTAATATTTCCCTCCTTAAAAGAAGTTCTTTAAATAGGCCATCATATACTATTCTTCCCTTATTTAGTACTACAACTTTTCCATGAAGTGTTTCAATAAAATCTATGTTATGTGTTGCTATAACCACGTTAATTCCGTTCTCCTTGCTAATACTAGTAATTTTAGAGAGAAGCTCTATTCTTAAGCTAATATGGACATTGGAGAATGGTTCATCGAGTAGAAGTATTTGAGGGTTTATAGCTAAGGCTCTTGCAATCGCTGCTCTCTGTTTTTCACCACTGCTAAGCTTTAGAGGATAATGGTTTTTTAAGTGGTAAATATTCATTAGTTTAAGTACGCGGCTTACTTTTCTCCTTATAGTTTCTTTATTTTCTTTTCTTACCTTAAGACCGAATGCTACATTATCCCATACTGTCATGTGGTTAAATAAGGCGAGGTTTTGAGGAACATAGCCTATGTTTCGCTTTCCAGGAGGAATATTGTCCATGCATTTCCCATCGAAGTAAACATGTCCTTTATAATTTGTTATTCCGGCAATAACTTTAAGTAACGTAGTTTTACCGGCTCCGCTGGGCCCTAAGACTATGTTAAACTCGCCTTCTTTAAATTGTAGATTTACCTTTTTCAAAATGTAGTTGCTAACGTTAACTAACTTAATTTGGGTCATTTAAGCTCTAAACCCCCATTTCTTTAGGAAATATTTTTCAACTTCATCAAATATTCTGAGAAAAATATAGGATGACATGGACAATACGAAAAGTAATGCAAGCATTTCATCAACGCTTAAGGTGTTTAACGCTTCTATCATTAACCTGCCAAGTCCCGAACTTAATGCTATGAATTCGGTTACGAAACATGTTTTCCAAGCCATAGCAGCCTCAAGTTTTAAAGCTGAAAGTATTGAAGGTAATGATTGAGGAAGAAATATTCTTAATGTTAAATCAACTTTCGAAGCTCCAAGGGTTTTGGCAACACCCACGATTTCCGGATCTATGCGTCTAATTGCTGAAACAGTGTTGTAGGTTAAGGGTATAAATGAGCATAGGAAAACAGCTGTTATAGCAAGCATATCATTTAAACCAACCCATATTATTAGCAAAGGCACCAATGCTAATGTGGGAACTACGGAAATAGCGGCAATTATAGGGTATAGTGCTTTAGAAATACTACGTGAATAAGCTATCAAAATACCCAAAATTATACCTAGTAAAACACCTAGGGAAAAACCAGCTAGGACACGATAAGTTGTAACCAGGTACTCCTTAACCAAAACACCTGAAGCAATCATGTAGTAAAGCTTAATAGTAACAAGTGAAGGTGAAGGGAAAAGATGGGGAGACACAACCCTTAGCCTGGATATAAACTCCCATAACCCTAAAAGAGATAGGACTATGATGTATGGCGCTATTTTCCAATAAATATTCAGAGTTTTTGATTTGATAGTAAGCATTTTCATTAGCCTTTGTCATTTGTTCCTACGGTTTCTGAAAGAACTTCATTAAGTAAGGTTAAATCTAGAACTTCATCAACATTTATTCTTTTCCTCAAGCAACCATATTTATACATTAGGTCAATATATTTTTGAACTTCTAAGGGATCTACGATGTTAACATATTCTAAGTTCTTCATTGAGTTGAACGCTATTTCGTAAGGTATTTTAAGCTTGGAGGCAACTATTTTAGCTGCTTCTTCCATGTTCCCGTTAATGAATATAGTGGCTTTTACTGTTACTCTAATTAACTTCTTAACGAGCTCAGGATTTTTCCTTAATAGTTCCTCTCTAACAGCTAGAAAACTACCGGGCCATTTTCTCCAAATATCTTGGCTCCTAATGAGAGGTTTAAAACCATTGCTAATGACTAGTGAGGCATAGTGTTCGGGCAAAACCGCACCATCTATATTTCCTGAAATTAGAGAGGCCATTGCTAGAGGAGGTTTCATGTAAACTATTTTAACATTCTTTAGATTATACTTTTCAATTACCAACCGTATTAGGAGGTAATTTGGTGAGCCTTTTCCAGGGCAAGCGATGGTTTTCCCTTCTAGATCATAAATGTTTTCTATTTCCGGTTTAACTACCAAAACGTACCCATGAGTATGGGCCATTGCAACTATTTTTATTGGAACACCTTTAGAGTAAGCCATTATTAAAGGTCCTAAGCAGGCCCAAGCAACTTGTATATCTCCCCGGTCAAGAGCAGCCGAAAGTTCGAGACCTGTAGTGAAGGTCTCTAATGTTTTAATGTTTAAACCCTCACTTTCAAAAAATCCCTTTTCTAAAGCAACCCAAACAGCTGAAGCATGATTATTAAACTCAACAGCCATATTAATTTCATGGGAACTTTGATGAACAATATTTAAGCTGAGAACAAGTATTAGACTAAGTGCCATTATCACTATAATTGATGCTACGTTTCTCAGCATATGTGGCACCATAACTAGTGTGAATAAATGTGTTTTACTATATTTAAAATTATGTAAATCATATATGTTTACATATGGTTATCAGGTTTCAATAGTAAGTTTGATGAATGATATGGAATGCTGCAAAGTGCTACAATATTTACATATTTAAACATCCAAGTTAAAACTTAAAATAACTATTAGAAAACTAGGTTACATGGAATGACAATTAAATGTACTATGTGTGGACGTAGAGCAGTTGTTAAGCTTAGATATGCTAGGCTTAGTTTATGTCCTGAACACTTCATCGAATTTATTGAGAAAAGATTTAAGAAAACCATTCACAAAGTCAAGGTATTAAGAGAAGTAAACAAAGTTGTTGTAGCTGTTTCCGGAGGAAAAGACAGTGTTACTCTCCTTCATTTAATGCATAAAGTTTCTAAAGAACTAGGCTTCAAGATCATAGGTTTGACAATAGATTTAGGCATAGGCGAATACTCTATTAAAAGCGTAAATAAGGCTATTAAAAACTATGAAACGCTGGGTATTAGCTATAAAATTGTGAACCTCAGAAAGGAGTATGGTTTTTCCATAGATGACATTGCTAAATATAGGAAAAGAGCAGGAATTAGAAAGCCTATTTGCAGTGTCTGTGGTGCCATAAAAAGGTACATTATGAATAAGCTTGCTCTAGATATAGGTGTAGATGCTGTCGTTACAGGTCACAATTTAGATGATATAGTATACTACATATTTTCAACACTTTATACAGGTAGAATTGAGGATTTAGCTAGAATATCCATTTATACTCCATCAAAATATAAGCTCGTAGCTAAGGTTAAACCACTAGCTTACATATCCGGGAAAGAAACATTACTCTATGTTATGCTTAGGAGATTACCTTTCAACTATGACGTTTGCCCCTATGCTAGGTTAAGAACATTTCATGAACAAATAAGAAAAACCAGTAATATGCTTGAGGAAAAAATCCCTGGCCTTAAAATAACATATGCTAAAATGTTCCTTGAAAAAATAAATCCCGTGATATACCCATACTATGTAAGAGAAAAAGAACTTAAAGAATGTAAGATATGTAAGATGCCTACAACAAGCGAAATATGTGCTTTCTGTAAAATAAAATTGGCTATGGAAAAGGTGCTAAGGGATGATTAAGGTTAAAGCTAAACTCATAAGAGAAAATAAGGTAGTAGAGATAACGTTAAGCAGAAATGCTAAGGTAAGGGATTTAATTCATAAACTTGGATATACTGTTGAAGACGTTGTTGTTATTAAAGATGAAGTACCCTTAGTTGAAGATGAAAAGCTTGAGGAAAATACAGAGTACATAGTTATGCCTGTAGCTTCCGGAGGTTAAAACGCCGTATGACCTATCCTCCTTGACTTGGAGGTATAAATGTTACTGTTGAATCATCTGTAAGTTTGTAGTTAAGGTCGCTAATCGGTATGCCGTTGACGACAATCATTAATATTATGCTTTTATTCAGAAATCTTCTAACAAACTTATTACTAACCCTTTCAGCGATAACGGTTAGTAATTCCTTTACTGTTATTCCTTCATTTACATTAAGCTCTACAAATGCCTTATCCTCGCCGACAATGTCTCTCGCTCTACCGAAAAACACTATTCTGACTTACATTTTAACACCGTTAATATTATTTTTAGGACTACATTTTAATTTTCATAAGCATGTTTAGAAAATCCTTTTTATATTACCTAGGTAAACTTGTTTACCTGGGTAAACTATAATGGTCTTAGTTATTAAGAAAGTTGATGAGAGAAAGTTAAGAGAGTTTAAAGCTGAAGCTGTTAGAAGAGGTCTTACTTTATCTCAGGCTTTTGAGGAAGCTGTTGAATTGTGGCTGAGGAGTAGAGGCAATATTATTACTGAGGAAGATGTAAACAATAGTGTATTTTTAGAGCTAAAGAAAGACCTGGACAAGTATAGGGGAAAATACATAGTTATTGCTCACGGTAAGTTTTTAGGAGCATATGATAGCTTAAGAGAAGTTGCTAATATTCTCTTAAAAATTAAGCCTGAAGTTAAACATGCTATAGTATTTAAGGTAGGATTCGATAGGAAAATTAAAGGCGAACTAGAATGGCTAGGAGGATCTATGAAGCTAGAACCTGCTTAAACTATAGAGAAAGCATTTTAAGCCCTTACCCTATATTAGGTCTCAAACTATTTAATGTAATGCTAAAACCTTTTGGCTATATTGAGTTCCATATAGATACGGGTTTTGAAGGTTCTATTATGCTTAAGTCGAGTAATTACAGTTTTTTCCAAGTAGGTGAGCTTCCACGCGAATATTGGAGGACATATAGGACATTAGCTGGCGTAGTTGTAATGAGAGTGTCGAGAGCAATAGTTGAAGTTAATGGTCAGAGATTCGAGACTTACGTTGAGACCCCGCTTTTCGGGCAAGGAAAAAATATTGTAGGAAGAGAGTTCATTAATAAGCTAGTTCTAATACTTGATGGTCCGAGAAGGCTTTGCTGCTTAGGTTAGTATTTTTCGCCTACTCTAACCTAACTATGTCTAGCTGGTATTTCCCTTGGGTTAACAGTCTATCCCAGAATTTAGCCGTAGTTTCCTGAGATACCTTGTTCACCTCCTCCTCAGATACTGTTAATGATTTTCTATGCTCCATAACTATTCTTCCATTAACAATAACCGTATCTACATCGTCGCCATCTATAGTGTTTACTAAGTGCCCGTAGACTGTTTCGGCATTTAATGGTGTAGGCATTAGTTCAGGCTTAATAATTATTACATCAGCTTTCTTACCTGGCTCTAGAGAGCCAAGCTTATCCTCTAATCCGTAAGCTTTTGCCCCATTTATTGTCGCCATTTCTATAGCTTCTAAAGGCGTTATTAATCTTGGATCTCTAAAAGCCACTTTAGCTAGCAGGTATGCGCCTCTAATATTTTCGAATGGATCGAAAATGTAGCCGTCATTACCTATTGTTACTGTTATACCCATTTTAAGCATTTTATGTATAGGAGGCACACCTACCGCGTTCAACATGTTGCTTAGCGGATTATGAGCTATTTTTGTACCTGTTTTAGCTATAAGTTCTAATTCGTCATCTATAACGTGAACTGCATGAACAGCTACAACATCAGGGCCTAGGAGCCCCACTTTATATAGTCTTTCAAATGTTCTCATACCGTACCTTTCAAGATTATGGTAGGGATCAACAAGTCCTTCTGAAGTATGTAATGTTATAGGTACTTTGTACTGATTAGCTAATTCCCTAGCCCATTTTAGGAGCCAATTTGTAACTGTGAATGATGCATGTATGCTTATCATTCCTGTAACTAGTGGGTCTTTTTCCCTCCTAACTTTCTCGATAAACCTAATGTTTTCCCTAATACCTCTCTCACCTTCCTCTCTACTGTGTCTTTCAGTTGCCTCAAACGCTATAATCCCCCTAATTCCCACTCTCTCAACAGCTTCCTTTATCCTATCTAAAACACCTTCAATAGCGTTAGGTCCGGAGAAAGTGTCTGCAAAGAGCGTTACACCGGACTTCATCATTTCAAAGGATGCTGCTAATGCGCTGGCATAGGCATCATCGTAGTTCATTATTTCGTCCATAGCCCACCATATACGATG
>CAZBXI010000015.1:0-27798 GCA_964496035.1 uncultured Desulfurococcales archaeon | reverse complement strand
AGGCATACTTAAGAGCTATGAGAGAATCTGTTAGATTATTTGGGCAGGCGACAAGACTTCTTCAAAAACTTTCCGATATGGCTGTTGATCCTAGAATTAAAGGATACATCAATATAATGCTTAGCTTATGGAAATATTCGTTAAAAGTTGGTAGAAGAGTTGTAAGACGCTAAATTAAAAGAACTGTTTCTAAATAAATATTTTTTAATTCTACAAAGACTATTCACTTGTTTTGAGTACTTTATGGTATTTTGGTATTTATGGGAACTCTAGGCTTATATACCATGGACACCTAGTAATATTGGAGCCGATGAGCTGATGATCTGTAGGAGAGGAACGAGGCAGTCCCATGGTTCGCCGATGGCTCCTAAGCTACGGAGCTGGAGCCGTAGGCGGGTCATGGGAAGCAAAAGGTGGGATGAACCCGTGCATAGATACCAAAATAACGAAAATACCTAAAACAACATGCACGGGCAACCACCGATTTTCACATAGTTAGCTTACTCTGTATTTGGTGGGGTGTTTTATGAGGAGGAAAACACCTTCCGCATTAACTATTGCCGGTAGCGATTCGGGAGGAGGAGCTGGTATAGAAGCTGACTTAAAAACCTTTGCGGCCCTAGGGGTGCATGGTATGGCAGCTATTACATCTGTAACGGCTCAAAATACTTACGAAGTCAGAGCTATCTATGATTTACCTCCTGAGATGGTTGTAGCGCAAATAGAAGCTGTTGCAGACGATATTGGTGTCGACGCTGCTAAGACAGGGATGCTAAGTAACTCAGAAATAATAAAAGCTGTCGCTTCAGCTGTGAAAAAATATGGTTTCCCACTTGTTGTAGACCCCGTAATGATAGCTAAAAGCGGAGCTCCTCTTCTAAGACCTGATGCTGTAGAAACTCTTGTAAAATATATTATACCTTTAGCCACAGTAGTTACCCCCAATAGAATGGAGGCCGAAAAACTTTCAGGAATAAAAATAGAGACCATCGAGGATGCTAAAAAAGCTGCAAAACATATTGCTGAAGAGCTTGGAGCTAAAGCTGTAGTGGTTAAGGGGGGACATATCCTAGGAGGCGAAAGCATTGACATACTATACTTTAACGGTACTTATAAGGAGTTTAGAGCACCACGAATAGTCAATGGATGCACCCATGGCACTGGTTGTAGTTTCTCAGCAGCTATAGCCGCAGAACTAGCTAAAGGTAGGAATATTGAAGAGGCTGTAAGAATAGCTAAGGAATTCATCACCTTAGCTATAAAATTTGGACTAAAAATAGGTAAAGGACATTGCCCAGTAAATCCTATAGCATGGATCGAAATTCCTGCTGAAAAATATCGTGTCTTAGAAAATCTACGTGAAGCTGTTAACATACTTGTAAAGCATGGTGAGTACGTATCTGAATTAATACCTGAAACCCAAATGAACATTGTGATGGCTCTTCCAAGGAAATATGCTAGAACAGAGGAAGATGTTGCAGGAATTCCTGGAAGAATAGTAAGATACCTTAACACTATAAAGCCCTCCGGTTCACCAACCTTCGGAGCATCAAAGCATATGGCTAGAGCGGTATTGAAGGCTATGGAGTTCGATGAGACCATAAGGGCTGCAGCTAATATACGATATAGTGGTAAAATATTGGAGATAGCTAGGAAACTAGGGTTTAAAACATCATACTATGATAGGAGAGAGGAGCCTTCCGAAGTAAAAGCTACTGAAGGAGCATCTATACCTTGGGGTATTGAGCAAGCTGTAAAGAGAGTTAAAGGTATAGTTCCGGACATAGTTTACCACTTAGGCGATTGGGGTAAAGAACCTATGATAAATGTTTTTGGCAGAGATGCTGTAGATGTTGCTGTGAAAATAGTTAGGATAGCTAAGGAGCTTAGTAAAATAAAAGTTTAAAAATGGTAAAGATAATTACTAGATACTAGCTGGGATAAATAAGGGCAGATACCATGGCAATAGTTGAAATACCGCCGGAGTGGCAGAAGTTTAGGTATAGAGGTAGAACGTTAGAGGAACTACTAAACATGCCATTTGACGAATTAATTAATTTACTTCCTGCTAGAGCCCGAAGAAGCCTTATGAGAGGGATAAAGCCTAGGCAAAGAATTTTACTTGAGAAAATTAGGAAGTATAAGAAGTTAGGAATTAAAAAACCCATAAAAACCCATGTTAGAGACATGATAATACTCCCTGAAATGGTTGGTGTAACGATAACTGTCTATAATGGTAAAGAATTCATACCAGTACAAATAACACCATGGATGATAGGTCATTATCTCGGAGAGTTTTCGCCAACAACGAAAATAGTGAAACATGGTGAACCAGGTTTAAGAGCAACTAGAAGTAGCATGTATGTACCCTTAAAGTAGCCTCTATTTATCTTAGTCCATAAGATTTTCCGATTTCGCTTTATTGATAATAGTTAGTACTTCTTCATCTGTAAGATCATACCATTTAATATAAGCTTCGGCTACAGCGAATCCCCAGAAATTACTTCTAATATTCGGCACATAGATGTGGTCTGCATAGGGGTAAAGTAATTTTATACTACTAAGAGAAGCTGTAGGCGCACCTACATACACCTTAGAAGCCCCAATATTTCTAAGAAATTTTACGGCAACAAGCATAGTGTACCCTGAAGCTATGCCATCATCTACAACAATAATGTTCTTATTTCTGAATACATCGTACCCTATACTTCCCCTAAAAAGCTTCTCCCTCCTTAAAACTTCAGATAATGTTATTTGGACATGTTCTTTAACTTCCTCGTCTGTAAAACCTAAGTGTTCCCTTAAAACCTCATTTATTTCAACTGTTCCATCGGGTGCAACAGCACCGTAGCCTGCTTCAGTATTCCATGGGATAAGAACTTTTCTTACAGTTACAATATCCATTTTCACATTTAACTTCTTAGCTACATTGTATGCAACAGGTAAGCCTCCTCTAGGAATAGCCAATATGTAATCTAGAGTTTCAGTAATCCTGCTTTCAATTAAAAGATTAGCTAAAACATCACCTCCCTCTGCTCTATCCTTAAAAACATATTTAAGTTCAAGTAGGTGATCATAATATGTGACCTTATCCTTGATTTTACTAAGATATTTTCTAACAATATAAAATAGCTCTTCCCCCATACACGTACGCCTACTCTTGTCTACACAGAGTAAATACTATGCGAGAGATTATGGTAATTGCGTATTTGAGTAATGTTTGACGCTTATTGTTTTTAACTAGATAACTTTTATTAACAATCTGCATCTTAAACGCATTTAGAAACATACCTAGTAGGGACGTTTCATGAAACCTTCTATACCCTTCAACATACCTTTAATCTACATTAACCCTGAAGAAAGAATAGCTGAAATCTATATTGAATGCCCGCCTGAGTGCTTAGGTGAAGTATTCAACATTCTAAGCAAGTACGAGATTAAGTTAGGTAGTATAGCGAAGGTATCGGAGAAAATTTGCTTAACATTGTTTATAACAAATTTTGAAGATAGAAGAAAAGTAGAGAAAGAACTACGCAAAATAGGCTGCGTTAAAATAGCTATGGTTTTCTCAGACATCCTTATGGAGAAAGGGTTAGGTGTAGATGTATTCCATTACCCTATAATGATTATTGATTCTCACGCCTTAATATTCAATGCAAGATTCTTAATAGAAACTTACGTAAACTTAAGAGAGCGCTTAGGTGCTTCAGCTGATGTAATATTCTACCACCTCGGTTTCCATTACGGGTACTATGCTGCAAAAGAGTTATCAGAAAGGTTCAATATAAAGCCAGGTAGACTGTATGATGTTAAAGAAATAGGTGAAATGTTCAGTAGAATAGCAAGGGTTTCAGGTTTAGGTTTCTTCGAAATAGACTACATTAACGTTGTTGAGGAGCGGATGGGGATAAGGTTCTTTGATTCATGGACTGCCAGGATTTATAAGGAGCTGAAGGGATTGTCTAAGGAACCTGTGTGTCACATGGTTAGAGGAATGATAGCGGGTGTTGCAACTGCTATCACGGGTAAACATCATAGAGCTACTGAGGTTCTCTGTGCAGCTAAGGGTGATCCATTCTGCTATTTTGAAGTTTTTGGTGAATAATCACTAAGTTTTTCAATTCTGCTTCTTACTGAAGGATATATACCTACCTTCCTAAGAACATATATTGTAAAGTGTATAAGAGATTTTGGCATGCTTTTCTTGCCCCGTAATCTCTCTTCAATGTACCTATACACTTTTATCACATTGTCTACACCTAAAACCTCTGCAGCATACTTGTCAGCCTCAAATTCTTCGCGCCTATAAATTAAGAATACTATTGAAATCATTATCGGGAAAAGCAGTAAACTCAAAATATCGTTAAAATATCCTGCAATGAAAACAACAATCAAAGCTATCATGGCTGTCATGAAAACTCTAAGTTGAGATTTCCTCCTTAAATGCCCTATTTCATGAGCTAAAAATACTTTGGCTATATCTGTTTTTTCCTTCAAAAACCTACTATCAATCATAATTAGCGGCTTAAATGGCGGTGTATAAAGTGCTGCCATAATTAACATTGAGCTATCTTCTCTCTTCCACATCTTTAAAGCTATTTCGTTACTATATATTCTCCTCAGAAACCTGGATAAGTCTTCAGGAATAGTTTTTTGATCTAAATCTATGCCTCTAAGTGAAATTGCTAAGTACTGTATGGTGTAGGCTAAATATAGTGCTATTATGGCTAAGACTATTTCTAAAACAAGTATACTCAAATTTCTTCATCTCTTACTAGATAATTCAAGCAGATATCTGTAAACAGTTCCCCAGATGTAATTGTCTTTTCTCATCTTGTTTTCGAAATTATTTATCAACATAAAATCTTTGAAGGCATTTTCTGTTTCTGCATCCCATATTCCTGTTATTTCTCCCTTGTAGTAGCCTAGTTTCTTTAATGCTCTTTGAACAGCAGCTGCTACTTCGTTTTTATCCACAATATCATCTGGTTTTTCTCTAGTAAGAAGTGTTAGCTCCCATATTTTAAACAGCCTTTTAAGTTCTTGAACTGGTTCAGGATGGTCATCAACTCTTAAATCAACATATCTATCAGTGTATCCTCCATACCCTCCTTTCTCACGAACAACAATTATCGCTGCTGACTGCTTACCTCTACGATCTCCACCAGCTTTATCTCCAGCTTCTAAAGCTGCTAAGAGCTTATCAACTAATTCGCCTTTAGTTTGCTCAAAAGCTTTAGCCATTTCTTCTAAAACTTCAGGCCCTGTAAGTATGTTTCCTTGTACAGCATAGTTTTCTCCAATAATATGTCCGGCATATGGGTAGCATTTGGAACCTGTAAAAGCAGCTGCTTCACCTTTACTATCAACGATACCTACTTGTCTTTCTTCTCTTTGGGGGTCATCGCTTATGAGTATTTGTAAAACCTTTTTAGCACTATATCCTCTCCTAAGAAGCTCTAATCCCCTAGGCCCGTAGGATATGTTTGCTAGTGCTTGAGTAGCTATTGCTCCTACGTTTGCTTCAGCCCAAGGTACAAGAGCTCCAACAGCAATAAACTTGGACGCTACAGCTACGCCTAAATCCTTAGTTTCAGGATCGAAACCAACTATAGAGAATGTACCTAGTTTTCTTACGCGAACACCCATGGCTAGCACTTACATTAATGTATTTTCTAGGGGGATAATAGCTTTTCCCTAGTAAGAACTATCTCTTAAGCTTCTTCTTTACGTACATGAAAAGTACAAGTAGACTCAAATACGTAGCTAAGAACATCCACGTCCGGGTTTTTATTTCTAGGTAGAATGTATTAATATCGCAAATAACGTTAACTGTGAAAAGGCTTTCTTCAAGTACGTATCTACCTATGATCAACAATATGAGTATAGTTACTAATGCAAAAGTTATTGCTAGTTTAAGCAAATAGGTAAGCTTCAAGTTAACACCAAATCAGTTTAAAATACTGTAAGAATATATAATTTGTCCGACGTATTTCCCTTAAGGGTATAGAGTATGTGCGCATACTACGAGTACGGATACAGGAAAATTCGTATTTTAGAGTGGTTTCTTAAGACCGAATATAGACAACTATTATTATCCGCTGTGGTCATTGCCTTTGCCTTCTCTTTAAGATACATCTTTAGGTATATAGCTCTCGGAAGATTAACGCTAGGTTTAGAATATATCTCTGCAACAGTATTAGCAGTAATACTTGCTTTTGTACCTCATGAGCTCTTCCACAGATTCGTTGCTAGAAAACTAGGTTACTATGCAAGATACAGGGTTTGGCTTTTAGGTTTAGCATTAGCAATAATATTTCCTCTACTGACTTTTGGCGGGTTTATATTTGCCGCGCCTGGAGCAGTAGTTGTATATCCTAAATATCCTTTCGGATACATTGATAGGAAGGATTATGGGTTAATAGCTGTGGCCGGGCCTTTAGCTAACCTTATAGTAGGCTACGTTGCGATGATAGCCTTTTTCCTTGTAAGAACGTTTATCCCATTCTACTATCTTCTAGCTATCACATTGTTTATAATAATGGAGATAAACTTATGGTTAGCAATGTTTAATTTAATACCCTTCCCTCCTCTTGATGGTTCAAAAGTCTTTGCTTGGAGTAAAATGATGTGGCTATTCGCATTCATCTTAGCAGCTATCCCATCATTTATGATGCTTTACGGGCTACGTTTTCTTTAAGTCCTGGATTTTTATGGTTGAGAGATAAAGCTAAAAATGTTCTAGAAAAAAAGTAAATGTTAAAGTATAGGTGATTCCATGGAGTGGAAAGTTGAGTATAGTCCCTCATACTCTATACTTAAAGTGTTCTTAAGACCTGGGGAGTCAGTAACTGCTGAGGCTGGAGCTTACGTTCTCCATAAGGGTGATATTGACATTAAAACACGTACTGGCGGAGGCCTTCTTAAAGCATTTGCTAGAGCCGTTTTCGCGGGGGAAACGGTTTTCGTAAACACGTTTACGGCGAGAAGCAATGCTGAACTATGGTTTGCTCCTGGCGTTCCAGGAGATATAAAGTATATTCCATTAGAGGGTAGGAGCTTAATAATACAAGACACATCTTACCTAGCACATCATGGAGACGTAGATTTAGGTGTTGCTTGGAGAGGTTTTAGAGGGCTTTTAGCTGAAGGCTCTTTAGTATGGTTTAAGACCAGCGGATATGGTGGTGTATGGATAAACAGCTATGGTGCAATGGAGGAAGTAACTCTAGGACCTGGGGAAAGAATGACTGTAGATAACTTCCACTTCGTAGCAATGGATGACACTATCTCATGGAGAGTTAGAAAATTCGGTGGAATAAAGAACTTCATCTTTGGAGGTGAAGGAGTAGTTATAGAAATTGAAGGGCCTGGAAGAGTATACTTACAAACAAGAACCCTACCGCCTTTAGCTGCAGTACTAAGGAAGTTTATAAGAAAGTAATGGAAGCAAACTCCAATACTTTCCATATTTTCCAAGGTAATTACCCATGCCTATAATAAGCGAAGTTCCTCTTACGCCAGTAGATATAGTTATAGATTCTAGAGAAGCAGCGAAAAACAAAGACATAGTTGAAGTGTTGAAAAGGAAAGGTGTTAAAGTAGCTATTTCAGCACTAACTGTTGGAGACTATTACTTACTAGCTCCTGAAGGTAGAAAACCTATACTCGTTGAAAGGAAAACAGTTATGGACTTCCTTAATAGTATAAGGGATAAGAGGGTTTGGGAACAAGCTAAAATACTTAAGGAGGCAGAGGAAGTCGAAGAAGTAATACCAGTAATTATTCTTGAAGGATCCTTAAGCGCTATAGAAAGATTTACCAAATGGAGAATTACAGCTGTCCTAAGGATTTTAGATGAACTAGTGCTTAGTTGGAACATAAGGGTTATTCCAACACCTAACAAGAAATCAACGATAGAATGGCTTGTAGCAAAAATTAAAGCTCTAGGTTCACCAGAGAGGAAAAGACCTCCAAAGCTTAGAGTTAAAAAGAAACCTATAAGTATTAATGAGCAAATACTTTATGTTGCAGAGGGTTTAGTGGGGCCTGTCTTAGCTAGAAAACTTTTACTCTACTTTAAAACGCTAAGAAACATAGCTAATGCAAGCGTTGGCGAACTAATGAGAGTTGAGGGTATAGGTGAAAAACGTGCAAAGGAAATTTATGCAATATTCAACACTACATGGAAACCTCAAGATAAATGAAGTAAACGTCGAAGTTAACTGCAAATTAAATGGAAAATACTGCGGTAAATGCTGCTTCAATACTGAAATGGTGCTTACTGAAGAAGATATTAAGAGAATAGCTGGGCTTGGATACACGAAAGAATACTTTGTAGACCTTACAGGGTCTTTTCCCAAACTGAGAAACGTAAACGGACATTGCGTATTTCTAGATGAAGAAACAGGTAAATGCTTAATTTACGATCGTAGACCTTTAGGCTGTAGACTCTATCCCTTAGTTTACGATGCTAAGGAAGGAAAAGTTACCGTAGATAGCTTATGTCCTAAAGCGAAAGAAATATCTAAAGAAACTGTAAGGAAATATGAAAAAATCGTGAAAATGCTAGCAACTAGAGTGCTTAGGAAAATGTAACTAATTTCGCTCTTCCCTATAAAGTTCCTTTCTCTTAACTTCAAGTACATTAACAGGTTTACCCATATACTCTGCTGCTGTTAACACCTTTACTTTGAATGTTCTAGCATAGTCTAGTACTTCAGAAATTCTTTCCATGTAGTCAGGGTCTCTAACCAAGTGATGGTCTAAGATAATGGTTTTTACTCCCGAAGAAACTATTTTCTTTAGATTCCTTATAGCCTTACTTAAATCCTCGTATGAGAAACGGTAGCCAAGCATATATGTTAAAGGTCCATCTATTATAGCCAGTTCGGGCTTTTCATTCACAATAAATCTTAACTGATTTTCCAAAACTGGACCTTCGACATCTGATGTGTAAAGTACCGATCCTCCATTACTATGTACCATGACTTCAACAACGTATCCTAATCTATCGTTAACACCATGTGGTACAGGCTCAGAGAATTTGATGACTGTCTTATCTTTAACCACAACACTATTATCGGCTATTTTAATGTCCTTAGCATACTGTTTTATCATTTTCAGAAATCTCGATGCTCTGATTTTCTGGGAAATATTTATCTTCTCTGTTGGATGTTTAACATAAACCTCCTTACCCCTATAAAGTTCTACGGGGATGAGCCTGTTAGGGTCATGATGATCGTAATGGTAATGTGTTATGATAACTAATTCCGCATCTCTTAAATGGTCAGCTATTATCTCAGCTAATTCATGAAGTCTTTTTATTTCAATTCTATGAGGAGGTAGTCCGAAACGTCTAGGTGCAAGTGCAGCTGCTGGATCTATGTGAATGATCGTGTCTTCTGTTTGAATAAAAGTTGATTGAGAACGTACACCTAAACTATCGAAAGCTAAGAGTTTAATTTCCATGGCAAACCATATCCTTGAATATTTGAATGGCTGTAATATTTAATTACGTACTAAATATTTATTTTTCCTTTCAGAAAAACTTAAGTTAAGAAGCATTGTAGAGTGTTTAAAAGAGGTGCAGAATAAAGTGGGTACTAAAAAGTTTTACATAACAACACCAATATACTACCCCAATAACCCACCACACATTGGAACAGCATATACTACAGTAATAGCAGACATTATCGCAAGATATAAGCAGAGCCTAGGTTATGATGTTTTCTTCCTAACAGGAACCGATGAGCATGGCATGAAAATATTTAGAGAAGCTAAAAAGAGAGGGTTTAATGTTAAAGAATTTGTTGATAAGCAAGCAGAAGTATTTAAGAAAGCATGGAGCAAACTCCTAATTTCCTACAATAGATTTATAAGAACAACCGATAGAGACCATGAAGAAACGGTTAAGGAAATTCTTAAGAAAATGTATGAAAAAGGAGACATTTACAAAGGATACTATGAAGGATTTTACTGTGTTGACTGTGAAAGATACTACACACCTAAAGACCTTAAAAACGGTCTTTGCCCAATACATCTAAGACCTGTTGAAAAATTAAAAATGGAATCATACTTCTTCAAATTAAGCGCGTACAGAGACAAGCTTCTTAAACTGTATGAGGAAAACCCGGAGTTCTTACCTGAAA
The DNA here is from genome assembly GCA_964496035.1 of uncultured Desulfurococcales archaeon. GTDB lineage: Archaea > Thermoproteota > Thermoprotei_A > EX4484-217-1 > EX4484-217-1 > EX4484-217-1. Next base: position 17,647 of record CAZBXI010000015.1, on the reverse strand, counting down.
GATACAGGAACGAAGTAATTAGTAAGGTAAAGGAGGAACTTAGAGACATAAGTATTTCAAGACCTAAAGAATACCTTGAATGGGGTATACCGTTACCTTTCGATGAAAACCATGTCGCATATGTATGGATAGATGCTCTTCTAAACTACGTTTCAGGCGTAGGCTACTACGTTAACAAGGAAGAGTTCTCTAAATATTGGCCACCAGACATGCAGCTCATAGGGAAGGATATTCTATGGTTCCACACGGTCATATGGCCTGCAGTTCTAATGTCAGCTGGTCTTAAGCTACCTAGAAGAGTGCTTGCTCACGGTTTCATAACGGTGGGTGGGCGGAAGGTTTCGAAATCAGCAGGAGCAAAAAGCCTAGACCACTACGTAGATAAGTATGGTGCAGACAATATACGCTACTATCTATCCCGTAAATTCTCGCCATTCAAAGATGTAGAATTTGACGAGGAAGAGTTAAGGAACATGGTAAATTCCGAGCTAGCAAACACTCTAGGTAATTTCGTGACCAGAGCTTTTGCATTATACAATAGGTACTTTGAAGTTTTAGTTTCGGCCGAAAAGAAAGACCTTGTTATAGAGGAGAAACTGAAAAAAGCTGTAGAAAATGTCCTAGCTAATGTTGATAAATTTATTGATGAATTAAAGGTTAAGGAGCTCATTGAGGAAATTATGAGAATAGTATTTATGCTAAACAATTACTTTAATGAGAAAGAACCATGGAAACTAGCTAAGAACAAGCAGTACAAGGAATTTATAAAGGTAATGTTTAACTCCTTTGAAACATTAATCTTCATAGCGGCACTTCTATATCCAGTAATACCTAAAGCAATGAGCACGTTGTTCAAACACCTAGGGTATAGTAGGTCGTTAAAAATAACTGAACTAAAAGATTACGGTAAAAACATAGATTTCAGAAAACTTGAAAAAGTAAAACCTATACTTTTCGCTAAGCTTTAAATCCTATATCTTCTCCAGAAAATAAACGAAAGAAGACAAAGAGTTGATAAGGAAGCAATGAAAACTTCAGGAGGCAAAACTCCACTCCCAATTTTAATAATACCAAAGAGTTGCAAACTCACTTGCTTCTTCTCTTGTTTCTCTATTACCCTAATATTAACTAGGTTTGATGAGGCTATGGTTTTATATTCTAAAACAAGATCCACCCTATATACATGAGTGCCTAAAGTTGAAGGTGCTGGAAAAGATACTATATAAGCTGATTTCGCCTTCTTTATTGTTGCGTTAGACACGGGTACCCATGGTCCTAAGGCGCTTTTCTGCTTTAGCAAAACTAGCTGTACATTGCTTGGAGACGAAGGCGTAACAGTTACTGTCAAATTGATGAACGTTTCAGGTTTAACTTCCAAGTAGGAGGGAAAAACTTCTACCACAATCCTTCTAGACACTTCTACAGTTACTTCATTACTTACTATGTTATTAGCAGTAACTATTCTGAACACGTATCTACCTGGTTTACCAAGAGGATCTATGGTTATTGATGTGCCTGGGAATTTTAGTTTCACTGTCTTCAACGGAATCCATGTGCTTGTATTTTCGAGTCTATACTGTAGTGTAGCTTCTATTTCCGGTAAACCTACATCAACTATAAACTCTAGTTTTTCATCAGCATCATACTTATCTTTCTTAGCTTTCAAGTATAAGGGATTTAAGATCTTAACTATACGAACTGTAGAATTTTCTTCAAATAACCTTAATGTGTAGTCTCTAAACTCTATATATGCCATAACTATGTAGGAACCTGTTTCATTAAATATTACATGCGTGAATATGTTCTTCTCAGATTCCTCAAAGACTACTTCTTTAAGTGATTTTTTAAATATCAACGTATTATTTGCTAATAGCTTTACCTTTTCTAGAAATATTTCTTGTTTTTCATCATTATTGACTACTCTAATAACTACTGGTATTTTTTGTCTTGCAAAACCGTTTTCTTGTATGGAAACTTCTACATAAACGTTGGGTTTTAATGTTACATAGAGAATCTCTACAGGAATAGTTACTGTTAGTATTTTCTCTCCTATGATAGTTACCTCTACATTTAGAGCAATACTTTTCCTATTTTTACATAGAGTTTTCAAATAGTCTTGAGGTATTGCAACAAATGCTCCTGTATCGAAGTCTCCAGTAAAACTTCCAATATATGTTGAAGTAAGTAATGTTGTATTTGTTTTAATTTGAGCAATAATTTCTACTGTATTATTTGAGTTGAAATTAAAGCCTCTAACAGCAATTTCTATTGGCTTTAAATTTTCTATGGGATCCCAGAACGCGTTTAACCTAACATTGATGTCAACTATTGATGTGCCTTCGTAAATGCCAACGGCATTATATGCTATTTTAACCTCCTTTACTTTATCACCAACGGCTATAAGGTAGAAAGGTGCAGGGTTCTCGCTTACGGACTTACCTTTATTACTTATTAGTTCTATTTCAGGTACTAGAGTAAGTTCCAAGCTTTCCTCTTTTCCTCTTATTTTCTTCAAAATAAATGCTTTAGGGTAGATGCTTATCTCATCTACTATTACTCTTTTAGTTCTAGATAGTTTACCTAGGTACCATGACTCTTCATAAACTTCCTTTGAGTCTATAATGTACTTCATTTTTAGCACTACATTTATACTTGCGTTTATACTTTTGAGTAGCAACAGCTCTACATTCATTATCAGGGGACTAGTTACGATCCAAACGTTGCTATTCGAGTTTAAACTTAATGTCGCCCGGACAACGGCACCGTAATGTAGGATAATAAATTCTCTCCAACTATAGCTAGTTGTAAAGGAGGAGACAGGTTGAACGAGAAACATAGCTAATAAAGTGAGCGCTATGATACATTCTACTAGGCGCGGACTATGTCGTTTTAAAGACATACTGTTACCCGCTATCTGTACTATAGTCAGAGCTACATGATATATAGAATATGAAGAGACCTAGCGACTGTGGGTCGAAAAACATGAAAATATGGTCTATTTCCATGAGGAGAAGAAGTAGTAGTTGGATTGAAGACTTTATACTACTAGCCTTCTTCTTCGTAACTGTCTATGCTATGGTATATATAGTTCTAAGAATAAGTAACTTTTCAAACTTGGAGGAATTATTGAACTTTCTAAAATCTCCTATAATGGTAACGGTGTATTTCGTGCTAGGCATAATTACAGGGATTATAGGGGTAAAGGAAATATATTTTGGAATATATCGTAAAGGCAATGTCTCACTAGGGTTCGCATTGGTTTTTATTAGCGCTATGCTCTTCCTAACATTCTACATTTTATCAGTGAATATGCTCATCGATTCCTTAAATAAATTAGTAGCATCTATGGGTATATAGCATCTATACTGATGTTGTAAGTGTTTCTGTTAGTTCAATTAACTCGGCAAACATCATGTTTGACATAAACTTTATACCGTACATAACTAAGCCACTTATTGCTAAGAGAATACTTAGAGGTACCCAAACTGTTTCGTACATTCCTCCTTGAGCAACTTTTATTGCAAAAGCGTTTGTAATAGCCATTACAATAATAAACACTACCGTGGCTAGAATTGCTGTGTCGAGAGGTATTGGTTGGAAGGGAAGTATTATATGCATGCCTGTTTCTACTGTTTGTAGTGTTGACATTAATTTGTAGAATATCGAGAGAAGTTCTATTACGAATGTCAGTACAGCTACAAGAAGCGAGTGAATTATATATACTGTGGATTCGAAAGCTCTCGTTACTTGTATTCTTTGTTTCCTAATATCCATGATTCTGAATGATGTTTCGCTAAGAACAGTACCAACATTTGCTAGGTCGCCTCCTGCATCTATAGCATCGAAAAGCACATTAACATTTCTGCGTAGCAATTCGCTCCACGTTTCAACTATAAGCTTTTTCCAGGAAACCTTAGGGTCAACACCAATACTTAACCTTGCTAAAAGTCTTTGCAGATACCTTGTTAAAGGTCCGTAATCGCTCCTTAAAATCGAAGCTAGCGCTTTAGGGGTGTGGGGAACAGTAGCATATGTTAGCCCAAAGCTTCGAACAAATATTGGAAAGAAAGCCTCTATTTCCCTTATTCTCTTCTCTATTCTCTTCGCGTAAAAACCTGGTATAAGTAATGGTAAGGCGCCGAGGCTCATAGAGAGACTTGGGTTTCCAGAGTAACTATATATGAACAAGCCTATAATGATGGATAAGCTGGTGCCTATAATTAGTAGTACCCTATACTTTGTTCTTTCAGGAGGGTATTCACCAATATTATGTGTCAGTCTTTCTCTAGGAAGTACCCTGTAAAGCACATAAACTAAGAAAATCAAAGCTACCGCAATACCTATGTAAGCAGCTATAACAGTGTTTACCGATGAAGAAAATAGTATCGAGAAAATAATAACAGTTATGGCCATAAACATAGCACTTGAAACACTTGAAGTATATACGCCAAGTAGTAGTTTTGTTGCTTCAACTATTCTACCATAGTGGGCTTGCATTTCAGTTAATAATGCTCTACGTTCTACGTCTAAGAACAGTTCAGGATCTTCACCGATATTTAGCAGTTCACCTAGACGCATCAGGAAATCTCTAAAAACCTTGTTCCTAGCTTCTCTAGCTACTACTCTTATTGCCTTAGCAAACCCAAAACCCCATTCCACGGCGAGCGTGGCTATTCTTCTAAGTATTCTATCGTAGTCTCCGTAACCTCCGGCAATGTTGTTCAATTCGAAAATCCTTCTTCTAGGAGGTTTCCCCGTTGAAACAGCATACATGTGAGTTACAAGGTAAATTAACGTATCGTCTACTTCATATGTTACAGTACGCTTTTTAATCCATGGCATTAAAAATCTTAGGAGAGCAAGTACTAGAACCAAAGCAACAGGTATGGGTTTAAAAGCTTCAGGTATGAAGTTCAGCAGTATTAGCAATATTATCGTTACTGCTATTAACGCTAAATTACTCTTTACTGTCAAAGCGACTGTCACCTAATGGTTTGAGAAAAGATTTCTTCAGCCATTCCTCCTTGGGGTAAAACTATTTTAACGTAGTAAGGTGTTTCCACATGCGTACTATTAAACACTCTTAGCTCCAAAGTTTCTCCTAATTCCCATACGTTGTTTGCAGTACCATACTCTATGAACGACCATTGGCCTAAAGTTGGTGTATCGCTATATGTATATGGCCTAGCTTCACCTAGTGTTCCAAAGTATACGTTTATTTCGTTTATGGGTTTTATAGGTATTTTACCTATGTTCTTCACGAAAATAAGGAAGCATCCAAGGTTCTTATCATATGTAGCATAAACTACAACAGCTTTAGCTTTAAGGCGTTCAACATTTTTTCTAGCTAACTGAGTGAACACATCTTGTACTTCAAACACTTTGCCCATAAAGGTTGCTGCAAAAACAGAAGCTGCTATTACAGCTGCCACTAGTATTATTCCTTCAACAACTACACTACTGAACCCCATGCCTACGGCTCACCATTTCTAGAAAAATTACTAATACAGCTAAAACATCTCTTAGAAAAGCGACTAAATGTCGAATATGATTTACTTCCTACGTTTCAATATAGAAATTAGCGCAACCATCAGTATGTGGGAACCTACAAAGAAACAGAAGAAACCACCTATAACCCCTAGTATCTGCGTTACTAGAGTTTCACCATAATATCCCATATTGAATTGCGATGACACTATTAAACCTCCAAATGCGAGAAGAAAACCTATAATTCCATAGAGAATAATAACCACTATTTCCTTATCCATTGCTTTCCACCAGTTATGGTTTGAAGAGAAAAAAGATGTTTTATTTTCAAACGTGTGCGCCCGCAAGGGCTTTTAGCCTAAATCAATTACTCCCTGATCAACACTTGGCGGCATGGTTCTCTCAATCGTTAATGGTGCTCCTTCTGGTGGCTTAATTTCTATCTTAAACTGGTCGTATCCTCCCAGCATATAAGTGCTGTTGGTAATGTCTATTAGCACTATGGCTTTCTCTCCGAACTCTAAATTACTGTCTTTTGTGGAATAGCTCTGAATACTATCGATCCATAGGGTCACAGCATATATGTCCGGTACGTTATTTGAACCGCCGATATCGCTACTTTTAATTATCGCTTGTACCGCATCCCTTATAGCATCAATGTCCAACACGTTCTTATTCGTATCTTGAGTTCCCAGTTCTGTGCTTGATTCATCGTATAGCACTACCTTGTAAGTGCCATTTGAACTGTCGAAATACACGTACCCATAGGCTACGTAAATGTTGGTAAAGCCCATTTCGGTTGTCCAGAAGAATATTGTTGCTCTTGCAGGATGCATGTCGACATAGCCTCTTCCAGGAGCAACCTTAATTGGTACAACTACTTCATCGGCAGAGCCAGACGTAGAAGCGTACCCTAGAACACTACCATCAACCTCTAGGGCGGTGCTTGCCTCTCTAAGACCAGAGGACATTACTTCTTTGGATTTCTGTGTTGTTGTGAATCCCATGTTTAACACTACAAACGCTAGGGCAGCAGCAACAATAACGAAGGCTATTAAGACTATGGCAGCTTCAATACCTACAATACCTTTCTTAAACTTCCTCATAGCTGTGTATCACCCTTGCCTTACTATTGCTATCCTAGTACTACTACTTGGTCTGTTAGGTTTGGTGGAACTATTCTCTCAATAGTTAATGGAGCACCGACTGGTGGTTTGAGTTCTATTAGTATTTTAGCATAGGCTGGAGCTCCTTCAGCTAGTTCAACGTATAGTATTGCTTTATCTCCATATTCAAATATCTCGTCGGTATCGCCCATGTAGAAGTGTAATTCTGCTTTAATGCTATTTGATAGCTCATATTGTGTAACATCAGTTACGCGAGAACTGTTGTCTGTAGTATATATGTAACCCTTAAGTTGGATAGTATCGGTTTTCCACTTTGATCCATTGTAGAAGGCTATTGAAACAGCAGTTTTTCTCATATCTATTGGTGCTTTTCCTGAAGCTAGTTTTAATGGAATAGCTACAACCACGACCCTTTGATTGCTTGTATCGACTCTGGCTAACACTGTTCCGTCTATTTCTAGTGCTGAGCTTGCCTCTGATAGACCAGAGGACATTGTTTCTTTGGATTTCTGTGTTGTTGTGAATCCCATGTTTAACACTACAAACGCTAAAGCTGCTGCTACTATTACGAAAGCTATTAGAACTATTGCTGCTTCAATACCTACAATGCCCTTGCGGGCTTTTTTAATGTTTAATTTTCCTTTCATGTTCTTGCCTCACTTTACTTGCTCTGTCCAAGTTTAAACGGTAAAGATATAGAGAAGTGTCTAAGATTGTCGCCTATTAGTCGTCGTAGCTTCTTACAATACAACGTAATGTGTAGCGGCGGTAACCTATCATAAGCTACTATGGTTAATTATACACGTAATCGCGGAGCACGATTTGAAATATATCCAAATTAGTTCTTAAAGTAAATGCGAGGGTGCCGAGGTATTGATTGAAGCATTAAATAAGAGCATTGAAATGTTAAGGAACATAGACAGCTTAATAGACTTAGGTAGGGCTACAGCTCAACTTAAAATTCTGCTTGCTATAGGTAGAAGGAAAGCAACAATAGATGAAATAGTGAAGAATTCTAAGTTGAAGAGGAAAACAGTACTTGATGCTCTAAGAAAACTTGAGGCAAAAGATCTGATAACGAAGGAAAATGGACATTATATTCTTACAAACAATGGTGTAACCGTATATGAGACGCTTTTACGTTTAGCTTCAGTAGATCATAATACCAGAGTTTCTATACCCTCGAATATATCCTTCAAGAAAACCCTATTTCTTGAAGCATATGATGAACTTTTAAGTGCATTGTATTTACTAAGAACCCTTGAAATTATAGGTGTTTCAAATAAACCGTATCCTCTAAAGAAACTAGCAGCTAAGATAGGTGTTTCCCAAATAACCCTTGATAACCACTTAAGACGTTTCACCTCACCTGAACTTCCTCTTTTAAAAAGGATTTATAGTGATTTCGAATCAAGACATGTATGCTACAAATTAACTGATCTAGGTTTAAAATTCTATAGATCAGTTTTCCCTAGAAGAACAAGAGCTATCGTAGAAAATATAGGTGTAATACTCATTGTTATAGCATGTGTTATTGTTCTTTTATTACTTCTTTAGCTTACCAGCTCGTTTCTCCTTAGTTTCTTAAGAGCTTCTTCAAGGCCTTCTAGGATTGTATACTGTGTTTCTTCCTTTCCTTTTCCTTTCAATTTCTCATCGATAATATTGTATATTTTACTGATAACTCCGAAGACCCTGTAGTAGTCGAAAACTTTCTTATTTACAAGTTCCCTTATGATTCTCGCTCTTAAATCTAATTCCTTATAGATAAGTTTCATCTCTCTCCTCGGAATACCTCTAATAGTAGCTATCTTCTCCTCAAGTAAATAGCTTGAGCCTCTCCCCCTAAAGAGGAACCTATCCGTTGACGGGTCCCACGTAAAAACCGGAATGTAAACTATAGAGTCAGCTTTAGCATCGTAACCTATTATTTCATTTACGCTAAGCATTCTTCTCAACATTATTCCTTCTCTATAAACAGCACTTTGAATTATCACAAAGTTTAAATTGTCGAGCTGCGTTTTTGGAACATTTATTGGCGGCGAAGTAATTCTCTGAATAAGCCTCAAGACACTACCAGCGTGGAACGTAGCAAGAACAGGGTGACCTGTATTATGAAGTGCTATGGGTATTTCACCGCCTATGAAAAGTTCTGTTTCAGGAATGGAAATATCATAAACATAACCATTGTATGGTTTTCTCACAATCTTCAACACTTTCAGCAATGCTATATCGCTCTTAAGTAATGTTTCAATTTTCCTCAGAAACTTAATATCTTCACTATTAAATGTACTTGAATACCTCTTTAGAAATCTTAATAGTTTTCTAAGAGTGTTTCTGGTAATGAACCTTTGTTTTCCCCGCTTAAACCTTGAAATAATATATGTTAATTCTAAAGGCAATTTTCCTTTAAGCTTCTTTCTTTCCAAGAACGTAACTATGGGTTTTAACGGTATTTTCTCACTCCAAGGCCTAATTCTTCCTTTACCGTACAGGCGTATGTGAACATCGTAGTATTTACCATTATTAAACATCTTTGATTCGAAACCTGCTATTCTAGCTAACCATACAAGCTCTAAGGCTAACCTCTTATTTTTAGTAGTATAAACAACTATTCCCGCACACACTCCCGTTCTCCTAGCATCAGCCATATAGCCTTCTAGAAATGCTTTCACAACATCAGGACTTGCTGCCCATAACTGCTGCGGTATGTGCTTTTTGCTCAGTTTAGAGCCGCAAAGAACGCTAATTAGATAGCTTAAAGGGGCATTGTAAACTCTAAAGAGACTATATGTTTTTCTATCTCTAACGTGAACTTCTGCACCAAATTTCTTCTTCAATATTTTTACAACTCTGTCTGCTATCTCATTTTCTGAAACATCAAGCGAAAATGGTAACGTTGGATTCTTTAATTCTCTTTTTGTCTCGATGCATCCGTCTGCAATACAAGCTCCTAGAAGATATGCTAGGTCTTTATCTAAACTTAGTATTCTCGGTATAGTATTGCTATTCCTTACTTGAATATGACCTTCATCGATAACTTTTATTCTGCTAATATTCATGGCGGACAATATTTCATATACATCTATGAGAATCCGTCGAGCATATTCTTTCATACTTTCCCTTTTAACAAATGTAACCAGCAAATCCCCTTCTTTGAGCTCTGATACGGGTTTGGGTTTCACTTCTAAGCTGTCTTCGTCAAGTACGAAAACACTATGTGAACCCGTGGTTTTTATAGTACCTTTGCCCTCATATGTTATTTCATATATTTCTTTTGTCCTATGACGTAGAACGTACTTTATTTTTGACCATTTCACTATGCCTTGCTTATCCATGGACAAGGTCTCATAGTTTTCTACGAACTTAGGTATGATTTCCTCGTTTTCATTATAGAATTGATCTACGAAAGCACCTATAGGTGTTAGCTTAATTTCCCCTGTTACGGTATTCTTTATCAAAACCGGGGTATCCCATGAAACACTTTGCATGGCTTGGAATGCTATGTTTCCTTCTGCTCCTCTAATTTCTCCTACAACTATGTAGTTTGGTCTTTGTCTAAGAGCTGCTTTCAATAGGTCAAACATTGTGATGCTGCTTTCAGCGCTACCTGTGTCTCTTGTTAGCTCTCTAACCCAGTTTTCATGCGGTACCTGTACTTCAGCTGTGTCTTCAATTGTTATGATTTTGGCTGTAGGCCTGATAAAAGTTATCAAGGCGTTCAACGTTGTAGTTTTACCTGAAGCAGTTTCTCCTGAAATAAAACCGCTCATACCCTCTAGTAGGAGCATCCACAAGTATGCTGCAACTCTTTCGTCTAACGTACCCCAATTTACAAGCTGAATAATGGATAGAGGTTTCTTCGAGAACTTTCTTATGGTAAAATTACTACCTTTCAAACTAACATCTGTTCCAAAGACTATATTGATACGGCTTCCATCAGGTAACGTAGCATCGACTATGGGTCTAGCATGACTTACAGGTTTACCTATTCTCTCACTAAGCTCAATAACGAACCTATCTAGTTCCTCTTCTGTTTCAAATTTAATGCTCGTTTCCAGGGGGCCGAAGATTTTATGGACTATGTAAATATAGCCTAAACCATCACAACTAATATCCTCAATATATGGATCTCTAATAAACGGTTCTAAGACGCCTAAACCGACTTTATCTCTAATCAGATAGTATCTTAAATACTCATAGTCAACGACGTATACCGGAACTTTTTTAGGTATTTTCTTTCTCGCTAAAAGTTCTTCGTAATTAACAGGGTCTTCAACAACGTCGATAACTTTCTCTAAGAAGTTTAGCAGTAGTTTTTTCTTCTCTTCAGGGTCTTGTGCTATATCTCTTTCAGTAACCAACTCTGCGATTTTAGATTCGACAAGAAACATTAGAGCTCTAGGGGGTTTAGGTGGTTCTACAACTATGTACTTCCTATAACCAGATTCTGTTCCTCCAGGGGGCATGTATACGTGTATAAATATGCCTTCACCAAGAGGGTACATCACATTAACATAGGATGCTTTCTTTAAGTAGTCAGGTAGCTTACCTGTAATAAATAATGGAACACCAACTTCACGTATAACTTTCTTTAAATAATTAGCTAGATACGGGTACCTTCTTGCCTCCTTGCTTAGTTCTTCCACCAATACGTTTCTTTGCATAGTAACAGACATGGTTTCTCCTCCAAAGCAGTACTTTACCTACGTATTTGAAACGTACTCTGATATCACACCATTATCTAAAACTACAATAACAATAACAGGTTGAGAGGTGTCAATAAGTGAAGTGGGCAAAGCCTTTACTTCTAGAGTAGCTCCTGGCGGTACTTCTACAAAAAGCTTGTCTGGTATGTTGTAAGAGAAATTACCTATAATTAATCTGTTAAAGCGCCATTCGTTATAGCGTAAAACATCAACTTTATGCGTTCCTGACATGTTAATGTAGTCAATTATTATTTCAGTGCTAATGTAAGGTATGATAGATTCTTGCCCTATATTTGAAATGTTAATGAAAAGTTCATTTGAGGTAGTATTGTAAGCTATTGAAGTAATTTTAAATGTTATAGAGTTTAGGTTTTTGTTTTGACCTAAAACCTCCTTAGCAGTATTTACCATAATCATATATAGCAGAGAGCCGAGAGTAGCTACAGTAATTAGAGTTAATACTAACATTATTGTTCCAGCAACTACAACACCAAATCCCATAGCGTTACCCCAGCGTTTTTACACATGCTCATATTAATGTTTCATACCCTTGAAATACTAGGATATACTAGGGGAGCTAAGCTATTATCCAATGACGGCGCCTAATGGGCGAAATTACCTCTCCTTTAAAAAATACTTAGCTAAAGCATAGCTACCATATGCAAAAACAGTATTGTACACTATAAATAAAGTAAATAAAAATATAAGGGTTACAAAGTATACTACTACAAGGTATGCAGGAATAGCATAGTAATACGCTAAATCCTAAGCGACGATGTCGATGATAAAATGAGGCTATGGTGACATTTTGAGCATACACGCGTTAAAGAAGATGTTAGTTAAGCTACTCAGTAGTGATAGAGAAATTAAATTCTCTATAGATGCGTTAGTACGTGGGTTAAGTGGAGTAAAACATAAAGTTGATATTCATATATATCACCCATGTAATTTAGCAATTATGATCTCCTGCGGAAACCTTAAAATAGAACTAATCAAGGCAGTTGTTATAAGTATTGATATACACATACCAGTAATTCTTTTAGTAAACGAAAGAGATTTAATAAATTATGAAAAAGATTTTCGAGATGTTCTAGAGAAAGTGCCTATAAGAATAATACTATACAGAGAGCTAGAAGAAGAGTATTTTAAACTATATCAGGAAATTATTAAGGAATGTAAAAAACTAAGTAGCCAATAACTCTTCACCCTTACTGGCTAACTCCTTAAGGCTTTTCACTAAACTCTCTGCATAATTAACTACAGAAGATGGGTCAATATACTTGTACATTTGGATTACAATAACCTTGTTTTTCATTAATGGAATAATAGCGTACCATAGTTCCTTTTTCAAGGTAATATATCCTTTGAGAGGCTTAAGCGATATTGAGGCTAAGAGACAAAAGACCCCGATGTATTCATCAGGCTTGTAAGTTGGAGGATATGTTTCAATAAGTTTTAGTCCCTCGTAAAGAGCAGCGGCTTGAACGACTTCTCCATCAACAAGAAGACATAGAGCTGAACCACAGTATTCCACGGTATCTGGCAAGATTATTTCCCCTCAAATTTCACTAGTACTCTTTTTGCTGCATAATTTAAAGCTTTTGTGTTATGAAATACTAGCATGGCTTCATTTACGTGCAATGTGCACACCTATTATAGTAAGTACTAAAGCCGCTAAGAGGGCACTTATAAATGTTCTAAGTAATAAGAAGGCTATGGGAAGAACACATAGCATGCTCAGATATAACACTAGATCGTTAACTTTTTGATGCTTATTAGTACTTCTAGAATCTATGGAAACAATGTTATCATAAAGCTTTTTACCATAAGACGTTAAAACATGTGCTTTCTTAACACCTAAAATGCCTTTTTTTCTCGTAGTTTTTACTAATTTATTCTTGTACATATTGTTTAAATGGATAATGTAGTTTCTTACTTTCTTAGGACTTATACCAAGCATGCGGCTTATTTTCTCTAACGTAAGACCATCACTTTTACCGAGAAGTACTATTATATCCCTTAATGCACCGTAGAAGACAAGTTTATAAGCTATTTTCCTTAAATCCTTCTCATCATATTTCTCCTCAGCACCTTTTATCTTAAGAAGATCCTTTAATTGCTCTAAATATTTAATCCCAATATCTGAAAGGAAGAACAGGTCATTTTTCCTAACAACTAATCCTTTTATTTCTAATTTCCTTAAGGTATCAAGAACCGTTTTTCTTCTAAAACCTGTTTTAAAAGCTATCTCATCTACTGTAAGTCCATATTTATACTGACTTAGTACAAGAACTATGTGGAGTTGTAGTGTAGCTCTTGAGAAGTCTATTATACTGTCCAATTCTCTTATGTTTTTGAGCATCTTCAATGATATCTCTGACATCAACAGAACCCTTAGATAACATATCTCCGCTTAGTGTATTTAAAAGTACGGCAGGATAACATTGTAGGGAAATTTATTAGGTGCGTAATGTTGTTATTGCGGGCATTTAAAAGGCCTAAAATTATTATTTATCGTTGCCAGTAATATTATATGATAATAATGCGTGATAATTATGAAGAAAAGAGGGGAGAATATTGTTCTTCCACTGAACGTCCTTTTAGAACTAGTAAATAGAAGCGATAAGACGATTAGTATTAACGAACTCTGTAATAGTCTCGATGTGAATTTCGAAGAACTCATGAAAATCATAAAGCTTCTTTCTGCTAGGGGTCTAATAATTTTGAATATAAGGTCAAAACATGTTAAACTAACTGGTCTAGGCCTTCTCTACCTACGTGATCTAAAAAATTTACTTAAACCTTAAGTTCTTCCTCATCCTTTCCACGATTTAAAAGTTCAGCTAATATTAAGTATATAGGTGTGTCTCTTTCAGCTTCTATTAGAGCTATTTCTTCTTTGTTTATAGGCACAATAAGGAATATGTGATTTTTCATAGTGATATGTATGAACTCGTACTTTCTACCTAATTTAGTAATGTACCTAGTATGAAAGTCTTTAACATGCTTAAGTAATTCTAACCTCTTTACATCGCCTGGAGTTGTCTTTTCGGGAATCTTCTTGATGAGACTACATTTCTTACTCGAAAATATAAGCATGCTCTTCACTAAACCATTTTTAACCAGGTTTCTTAATGCACTAGCTATTTGTGCATCAGGTTCCATATCTTTTACCCGTAATATAATTATGTTAGAATAGTATCACAAAACAGTCTCTGCAGATTTCGTTCTATCAACTCCATCCCTGTGAAGTAATGTTTGAACTTTACTGAGTCTTTTTAAACCTCTTAGTATCCCCTGAACTATTTTTCCAAAGTCTAGAAGAGCGGTATGGGAAACTAGGAATAGAACTAAGCCTTTTCTTAGCGGTACAGCGACTATAGTATAGCCGTCTTCACGTATTGCTAGGTAGTCGCTGAATACTCTTAGGAAACCGTTTCCTACTAGTTTATCAACTAGGTCCTTTATAAGTAGTAAACTATCATACGTATGTACACATGGAAAGCACTCTATTTTACGGTCTGAGACAATTATGGCTTCATGAATTACACGTCCATCAACAAATAACGAAAGAGCATCTTTTAGCACCATTCTTCTTTACCTCTGCTTTATAAACAGAATAATTTCTATTCTACCTTTACCCTTATATGTTACACTGAAAAATCCGTTTTCAGCAAACGCATCAGCAAGCCCTCTAATAATCGGGTATTCTTCTTTACCTCTACACATAGGTATGTTTACCCCCGAAATTTCGATACAAGAAACTCTGTCATCCATTTCTTGTAATTTAATGTGACTTACAATTCCCATTTTTATAAGCTCATTTAATATCTTCTTAAGTAGTGAAGGAGGGCACTCTAGTTTCCTTGTTACATTGTGTATTGCATTACCTAAGGACTTGCCTATATAATATGCAATAGTACATGTTATCTGTTTTCCGAATATTTTTTCGAGTTCCGCAAACATCAATGTTAGGAGCATGCTACAGTTTATGGCCTTGTATTTTTCGTACAACTATAGTTCACCTTTAAGAAAATGGGAAAAATGAAATTTAATACTAGTAAGTTACTTCGCCGAGTTGCCGAAAATAAGAAGATTATTTATATCCTATAATGATTAATGTTCCTAAAATGATGTTGTATGATGCCCAGAGAGCTAAAAGAATATATGATAGTCCAGGCATGGCCAATAATGTAGCTAACGCTAAGCTACCGAGTACTGTATTAACCATAGTCATTCTTTTCATTACAAGTTTAGGACTATAATTACCGAACACTTTTATTAGGAATCTTAGCACCGGATTACCCTTTATCCTAGAGTATATTGAAAGTCTGTAGAAAGTCTCCATACCTAGGCTTGTAAGTCTATAATGTACTTCGGTTTTTGTTCTTCCAAAGAGTTTGTTAGTTATTTTCTGGGTGAGTGTTTCTCTTCTATATTTCTTGAATAGGCGAACCTCGCTCCTAGGCTCAGCATAGGGGTCCAAGTACATTGCTAGGCGTTGTGGTGAAAGCCCTATTATCTGCGATAGTGTAGATAATGAAAGTTCATTTCGTCTACTAGTACCGAGAGCAACTAAAGTATCGTGTATGTAGTTTACAGGAATAACTATTTTGATCATATCTCTTGCTCTTACTCTACCATACCCCGATCTAAGCGCTGTTTTTAAATCGCTAACACCCAGTATAGCGAATAAGTCTTCAATAGCATTTTTGCCTAGCTCTGTGAGCTCGTAAAGATCTCCTCTACTATTGCTCTTCTTAACTAGACCTTTAATTTCTAGTTTCCTAAGAGCATCGAGAATGGGTTTCTTTCTCTGACCTAAAGCTCTGGCTATTTCTGCTGATGAGAGAGGTTTTCTTGAGGATGCAAGTTGAAAAACAATGTCAAGCTGAAGACTTGACCTAGCAAAATCTATTAGACTGTCAAATTCTCGTATTTTTTCTATTTTCAACTGCAGGTCTGTTACGCTCAACATATCACCGATTCGAAGCTATATCGACGTATAGGTTTTCTATGTTGCCGACGCCTCGAGCCTCTAGAGACTACATGAATATAGATTATTCTCTAAGCTGTAGAGAGACGTGCAGAAGAATAATCAGTTTAATTTCGCCAGCTAGTAGAATGCATGTACTCTACAATTTACGTTACGGCTATGTATTCTCTAATATTTCTTTCTCTCTTCTTCTATACCATTCTCTCTCCTTTATCATTTCAAGAAATCTTCTACCCTCTTCGGTAATTATGTAGGATCCTGAAGGCGACTTAACGACGTATCCTCTAGCTTCGAGTCTTTTAATTCGTTCACCAATAACAGGTGAGATCTCTCCTAATTCAGCTATTATGTCCTCCAATGTTGCTCCCCCCCTTAAACTTATTTTCTTTATTAATTTTATATCCCAGTCGCCTAGAGCCTCTTTGTGGAAAGGATTTTTCATTCTCTTGCTCCATTCTTCCTCATATCTTGCTATAATGGGCAACCCTCCTGAAAGTTCTCCTCTAAGTCCAAGTCTTGGTTTTAAGATAACATAACCTACTAAGGAAATCCATAAGGCTAAAGCTATAATAAGGAGTGTAACACCTATATCAAGCAATTAAATTACCCTTAATGAGTTTTAACTATGTCAAGTATACCGCCTACTTTTTCAATAATCTCTATTGCCAGATCTGAGAGCGTTCTATTTGCTCTAACATAAGCCTTTAACCCTGCATCGATACATGTAATAAATTTGCTTAGCACCTCCATGATCCTCTCCTTATTTAAATCTATGTAGACGAATTTCTCACCGTTAATACAAACTACGTCAACTACATGAACTATGCCTGATTTTCCTCTAACCCTAAGTTTCTGCTTTAAAAGATATTGGCTCATAATTCTCTGCCCGTTCTCAATGTAGTATAATATTATTAAAGTTACTGTTTACGCTAGGCGTCTAACCATCTACTACAGCCTATTATCGAATTCTTTTTTCTACCAGAGATGTTCCATGACCGTTCCAAAATTGTTCCATTATAATGCCAGGGATACTTTGAAAAACTAACTGTAGTCAAAGTTTAACATGGTGATGTACGTGAGGCAAATATACGCACTAATAATATTACCTGTAATAATGTTAAGCCTAATAACTGTAGCAGTGCCTGTAGCTGCTCAGGAAGATGAGGAAGCAAGAAAATTAGCAGAGAAAATGATTATGCTAGCTGAGAGAGCACTAAACTACGCTAAAAACTTAATTGATAAACTTAGAGAACTAGGAGCCGACGTACCTTCAGAAGCTCTAGAAGCAATAGATAATGCAACAACACATTTAGATAAAGCAAAAGAAG
>CAZBXI010000014.1:17430-28449 GCA_964496035.1 uncultured Desulfurococcales archaeon | reverse complement strand
CATATAAGGCATAAATTCTTTAACGCTCCACTATCTGAAGAACTTCAAGCAAAGCATGGTATAAAAAGGCTACCTATTAGAAGAGGAGACACGGTGAAGATTGTAAGAGGAGACTGGAGAGGGCATGAAGGTAAAGTTGTTCGAGTAGATTATAAGAAAATAAGGATATATGTAGAGGGTGTTACAGTAAAGAAAGCTGATGGTACTGAAAGATTTTATCCAATACATCCATCCAAGGTCATTATAACTAAAGCAGACTTGTCAGATAGATTCAGAAAGAAAATTGTTGAAAGAAGAAAAGGAATTGAAGAAGGTGGTTAAACATGGGTAAAATGGGTGGTTCAAGACATTTAACAAGACATGCAGCACCAGCTTTCTGGCCCATACTTAGAAAGGAATGGCACTGGGTTGTAAAACCAAGTCCAGGCCCTCACCCCATAGAAAGATGCTTACCACTACTAATAATTGTTAGAGACATATTAGGCTACGCTAAAACAGCTAGGGAAGCTAGAAAAATTATTGCTCAAGGACAAATAAAAGTTGATGGGAAAGTTAGGAGGAATTACAAGTACCCTGTAGGTTTAATGGACGTATTAGAAATAGTTAAAACAAATAAATTCTATAGAGTAATACCTTATCCTGTAAAATACATGATTCTCCATGAAATAAGCCCTGAAGAAGCGAAGTATAAGCTCGCAAGAATAGAGAATAAAACAACAGTAAAAGGTGGACATATACAGCTAAACCTACACGATGGAAGAAACATTCTGATTAGAGTTTCAGATCCTACGAACCCTGAAGAAGATGTTTATAAAACATTTGATGTGCTGAAGATAAGTATTCCAGACCAACAAATACTTGACCATTACAGGTTCGAAGTAGGCTCAATAGCTATAGTAACGGACGGTAGAAACGTAGGTAGGGTTGGAAGAATAGTTGAAATTACTGAAATGTTTAAGAGAAGAAGAAACATCGTAACATTAGAAGATAAAAATGGAGATAGGTTTCAAACAATACAAGACTACATATTTGTTATAGGGAAAGATAAGCCTGAAATAAGCTTACCTGAAGGTGCATGGTAATGATGAGTTACGAAGAAAAATGGATGAAAAACCCTATGCTAAAACCTAGGATAGCTAAGGTAACTGTGAACATTGGTGTAGGTGGTAGTGGAGATAGGTTACAAAAAGCAGCTAAAGTTCTTGAAATGCTTACGGGGCAAAAACCTGTTCCTAGAAAAGCTAGAAGAACTATTAAGGAGTTCGGTATTCATAGAGGGGAAAACATAGCCGTGATGGTTACTTTAAGAGGTAAGAGAGCAATAGAATTTCTAAACAAAGCTTTCGATGCTGTAGGTAGGAGAATTAAAGCCTCAAGCTTTGATAAATTTGGAAACTTCTCATTCGGCATTAAAGAACACATTTCCATACCCGGTGTAAAATACGACCCTGAAATAGGTATTTTCGGAATGGATGTTTGTGTAACTATTGAAAGACCTGGATTCCGCGTTATGCGTAGAAGAAGGGCAAGATCACATGTTCCCCTAAGGCATCGAGTTTCGAAAGAGGAAGCAATAGAATTTATATCTAAGGAGTTTGGTGTAACTATAATTTAAGGTAGGTGTGAAACATGGCAAAGTACAAGCTACCGAAAGTGAGAAAGTACGGTAAGGGTTCCAGAGTCTGTATTAGATGCGGGTCTCATGGACCCATAATTAGGCGTTACGGACTATACCTATGTAGGCAGTGTTTCAGAGAAGTAGCTGTTAGTATAGGTTTTAGAAAGTATAATTAGGGTGACCCCCATGGTCATGATGGACACTTTAGCTAACGCTTTAGCAACAATAATGAATAACGAAGTTAGAGGTAAAAAGGAGGCAGTAATAATGCCTGCTTCCAAACTCATAGCTAATGTTTTAAGGGTATTTCAGAAAGAGGGCTACATTGGCGAATTTGAGTACATAGACGATGGCAGATGGGGAAAAATAAAAGTTCAACTTCTAGGCAGAATAAATAAATGCGGTGTTATAAAACCCCGAATTTCAGTTAAATACCATGAACTTCTCGAAATGTCCGAGTGGCTTAGAAAATATCTTCCCTCAAGAGACATAGGGATAATCGTCTTGTCTACTTCTCAAGGAGTTATGTCTCATAGGGAAGCAATAGCTAAGAGAATTGGAGGAATAGTTTTAGCTTACGTTTACTAGTAGCACAGCCTAAGGGTGTGCTTAATAATGCCTAAAATACTACATTACGTCGAAGAAGTAGATATCCCCGATAATGTAGATGTAGAAATATCTGGTATGAAGGTTAAGGTTAAAGGCCCTAAAGGGGAGCTTGTAAAAGACTTTTCACATATACGTCGAGTAATTCTAAGAAAGGAAAATAGCAAGGTTATTGTTGAAACATATTTCGCTAATAGAAAAGTTAAAGCATGTGTAGGTACAATAGCTTCTCACATTAAAAACATGATCGTAGGTGTAACTAAAGGTTACAGGTATAAGCTTAAAATAGTTTACTCACACTTCCCAATTTCAGTTAAAGTTCAAGGTAAGAAAATAATTATTGAAAACTTCCTAGGGGAAAAAGCTCCAAGAATAACGGAAATCTATGGAGATGACGTAACTGTTAGAGTTGAAGGTGATGATGTAATTGTTGAAGGCATAGATATCGAGCATGTGGGACAAACAGCAGCAAATATTGAGAGGGTAGCTAGGGTTAAAGAATACGATCCAAGAGTTTTCATGGACGGGATATATATCTACGAAAAAGGGGTAATGGAGGAGGAGTAGCATGAGTGAAAGCGAGTTTAAGAGACTACTGAAACTGAGAAACTTAATGAACAGAAAGAGACCTAGGTTCCTAAGGCATTTATGGTGGAAATTCGCGAAATTCGATGAAGTCTGGAGGAAACCTAGAGGAATAGATAATAAAATGAGGCAAAAGCTTAAAGGATATCCTCCAGTAGTTTCCGTAGGCTATCGCGGACCAAAACTTATAAGAGGACTACATCCAACAGGTAGGAGAATAGTCATAGTACATAACGTTAAGGAACTGGAAAAAGTTGATAAGGAGAAAGACATAGTATACATAGCCTCTACTGTAGGTAGAAGAAAAAGAGCAGAAATACTGGAGAAAGCTAAGCAACTCGGAGTAAAGGTGGCTAACCCGTAGGTGAGAGTAAATGGATTTAAGCTTGCAGAAAAGGTTAGCAGCAGAAATCCTAGGCGTAGGCGAAAGTAGAGTATGGATTGATCCCGAAGCTTACGATAGAGTAGAAGCAGCAATAACTAAGGAGGATATTAGGAAGCTCATTAAAGACGGAATAATAAGAGCTAAACCCGAACATTCCAATAGCAGAGCTAGATGGAGAATAAGACATGAAAAGAGAAAGAAAGGTAGAAGAAGAGGTCCCGGCCACAGAAAAGGCGGTAAGTACTCTAAGGTTTCTAGAAAAGAACAGTGGATGATGAAAGTTAGGGCTCTAAGAAAAGAACTTAGAAAGTTTAAGGAGAGAGGAGTAATAACACCGAAAGAATATAGGAAAATATACAGGCTAATTAAGGGAGGAGTTTTCGATTCCGTTGCTCAACTTAGAAACTACATTAGGGAATTAGTGAAGGAAAGGATGTGAATTAAGTATGGCTAGGGGGCCAAGGTATAAGGTAAAGTATAGGAGAAGAAGAGAAGGGAAAACAAACTATTATAAGCGCTATCGCATGGTCTTATCTAAGAAGCTAAGATTAGTAGCTAGAAAAACTCTAAGGTACATTATAGCTCAAATAATAAAGTTTGCTCCTCAAGGAGATATAGTGCTAACTTCTGCCCACAGCATAGAATTGAGGAAACTTTACGGATGGAAAGCTTCTACAGATAACACCCCTGCAGCATATCTAACAGGGTTATTAGCTGGTTTAAGAGCTAGAGAAAAAGGTATAACAGAAGTAATACTCGACATAGGATTACATAGAGCGACAAAAGGTGCCAGAGTTTTCGCAGTACTTAAGGGTGCTTTGGATGCAGGTTTAAAAATACCTCATAGTCCCGAAATACTTCCATCAGAAGACCGTATTAGAGGAGAACATATAGCTAAGTGGGCTAAAACCCTACGTGAAGAAAACCCTGAATTCTATGCTAAACACTTCTCACAATATTTAAAAAACAATTTGTCTCCTGAAGAACTACCTAAACATTTTGAAGAAGTAAAGCTTAAAATCTTAAAAGACTATTCCCATGTCTTAAAAGGTGAAAAAGCTAGCTAAACGTGGTAAACCATGAGCACAAGTTCCCTACCTTCAATTGAAGAATGGCAACCCAGAACCAAAGTAGGTAGAATGGTTAAGGAAGGTAAAATAGTTTCACTAGATGAAATATTTGAATCAAATCTTAGAATAACAGAACCGGAAATAGTAGATTACCTTATGCCCGATTTAAAACATGAAGTAATAGACATAGGTATTGTCCAAAAACAAACAGATGCAGGAGAAATGACAAGGTTTAAAGCAATAGTCGTTATAGGGAATATGGACGGCTATGTAGGTATAGGCGCAGGGAAAGCTAGACAACTTCGCTTCGCAATACAGAAAGCAATCCAAGATGCTAAATTAAAAATAATTCCTGTTAAAAGAGGCTGCGGAAGCTGGGAATGCCGTTGTGGAGAACCACACTCCTTACCCTTCACAGTTAGAGGGAAAAGCGGAAGTGTCGAGGTTGTACTTAAACCTGCACCTAAGGGCACAGGACTCGTTATAGGTGATATAGGTAAGAAAGTTTTGAAATATGCTGGTGTAAAAGACATTTGGTCGCATACACGTGGGGAAACAAGAACATCATATAACTTCGCTATGGCAGTTTATAATGCATTAAAAATGACTTATAAAATAGTTACACCGGAAGACTGGGCTAGAGGTTAAAGTCTATGCCACTATATGCTGTTATTAGACTTCGAGGAATACCCGATACACCTTACGATATAGAATACACTCTTAAGCTTCTTAGATTACATAAGAAATTCCATTGCGTACTAGTTTACTCGGATAATCCGGGCATAGAAGGTATGTTGTTTAAAGTGAAAGACTGGATAACTTGGGGAGAAATAGATAGAGAAACACTAATTGAGCTTTTAAGGAGAAGAGGTAGAATACCTGGCAATAAACCCCTAACAGACGAGTATGTTAAGGAAAAACTAAAACTTCCGGGAGGTATTGAAGAACTAGCTGACAAACTCCTTAAGGGGGAGTTGAAGCTTAACAAGCTAGCTAACTTAGTCAAGCCAGTATTTAGAATGCATCCACCGAGAGGAGGATTTAAAGGAACAGTAAAGAGACCCTTTGGAGCTGGAGGGGAGACAGGATATAGAGGGGAAAAGATAAACGAACTACTTAAGAAGATGATTTAAGGCGATACATAATGGTTGTAAGGAGAAGGAAAAAGTCAAGAAAACTTAGAGGAAATAGGAGCCACGGCTATGGTAGAATAGGTCAGCATAGAAAATCTGGGAGCAGGGGAGGTTTCGGAGCTGCAGGTATGCATAAGCATAAGTGGAGCTGGGTTGTAAAATACGCTCCAAACTATTTTGGCAAAAGAGGATTTACTAGAGCCCCTCAAATCGTTCTAGGTATTAGGGAAATTAATGTTGGAGAATTAGATGAAATAGCAGATAAACTCCTAAAAGAAGGATTAGCCAAAGTTGAAGAGGGATACATAACAGTAAATGTTCTAGACTTAGGCTACAATAAGGTTACGGGGAGAGGAAAAGTAACTAAAAAACTGAAAGTAATAACAAGGTTAATAACGGAATTAGCTAAGAAAAAAATAGAAAAAGCTGGCGGCATAGTAGAAATAGTTAAGAAATAACCCCCGCTAAATCACAGCTCAAGCGCGGATGATGGGAAATGGGATTCATGGATGCTTTAGGGAAGATAGCGTATATACTGCCTTCAGTTAAGAAACCTGAGCGTAGACCATCACTATATGAGAGATTCGGATGGACAGGTCTTGTTCTACTCCTTTTCCTTATAATGGGTAACGTATACCTTTACGGTATACCCACGGAGGCTATAATTAACCCTGAACTAGGTCTAAGCGTTTTCACGCTTATTTTCGGCATGAGAACTGGAACATTAATGATGTTAGGTATAAGCCCCATTGTAACAGCAGGTATAGTTTTAGAAGTTCTCGTAGGAGCAAAAATAATAGAACTAGACTTAACAGATCCTGAGCAAAGAGAGAAATTTACGGCAGCTCAAAAAGGTTTAGCAATAATTTTAGCCATAGTCGAGGCAACAGCGTACGCAGTTTCTAATCTAGGTGGCGCATTAAGAATACCATTAACACCTACACAGCAAGTTCTTGTCATAACCCAGCTTGTAATTGCTAGCATTATAGTTTTACTTTTCGACGAACTACTGCAGAAAGGTTGGGGAATAGGCAGTGCGATTTCCTTATTTATCTTAGCTAATGTTGCTGAAACTGTTACATGGGATATGTTTAGTATTGCGCCAGCAATAGGTGGTGCAGGAACGTATTTCGGCATAATACCTGAACTTATCACGAGAATATTTACAGGCAACATTCTTGAAATAGTTATTAGACAAGGATTACCTGACATAATAGGTTTAGTTGCAACATTAAGCTTCATGTTACTTCTCATATATTTACAAGGTGTTAGAGTAGAAATTCCAGTTACTATTCAAAGATATAGAGGTATAAGGTCTAAAATACCCTTAAACTTCCTTTACGTTGCAAACATACCCGTGCTCTTATTCATGATATTCATATCTGACTACCTATTCTTCGCTAGAATAATATGGTCAAGGTTCAATAGCGACAATAGTAACGTTTTCCTAAACATTTTAGGCACATTCACCATAGATGAGAGAAACCAGTTAGTTGCAACAGGTGGTTTAGCATATTATCTCTCTCCACCTAGAGGTATCCTAGGTTTAATAGCTGAACCTACAAGGGTTCTAGTATATACGGTTCTTTTAATTATTGCTGCAGTAATATTTGGGCTAATGTGGGTTGAAGTTAGCGGTATGAGTCCGAGAGACCAAGCAGAACAACTTATTAAATCAGGCTTAAATATCCCCGGAATGAGGTTAGGCTCTGTTAAAGCTCTTGAAGCATTTCTTTCAAGATACATTTACCCATTAGCATTACTAAGCTCAATAATTGTCGGAGCAATAGCAGCTCTGGCTCACATACTTGGGGTTTTTGGTGGCGGAATGGGTATACTTTTAGCTGTAGGAATAATTTACCAGTACTATCAAATAATAGCGTATGAGAGAGCTTTAGAAGCATATCCGCTCCTCAGAAGGCTCGTTGGAGAGTAGAAATGTCATCGGAAAAAATGACTAAAGTAGTTATTGTAGTTGGAATACCTGGTGTAGGAAAAACAACAGTGCTTAAGAACTTAGTTGAAGAAGCAAGTAAGGAAGGTATTAGAGTAAGGGTTGTTAATTTCGGAGACTACATGTTTAAGGAAGCTTCGGAGAAAGGCTTAATCAAACATAGAGATGAACTTAGAAAACTACCGTTACACGTACAAATTAAGCTACAAGAAAATGCGGCTAAGAGAATAAGAGAAGACGCTGAGAAAGGAAAACAGGACGTATTCATAGTTGATACACACTCGTTAGTTCACACAGCAACAGGCTTTTGGCCCGGCTTACCACTGCACGTAATAACCAATATTAGGCCCCACGTAATCTTCGTAATAGAAGCGCTACCCGAAGAAATATTCAAGAGAAGGCTAAAGGATATGGGAATTAGGTTTAGAGGGGAAGAAAGAACTTTAGAGGAAATAAGGGAGTTCATGGCCATGGCGCGGAATGCAGCACTGTCTTCAGCTGTTCTAACAGGTTCAGCTGTTAAAATAGTCCTTAATAGAGAGGGAAAAGCCAAGGAAGCGGTGAAGGAAATCATTAACACACTAAAGAATATTTAGTTAAGTTAAATTTTTAAGAAGAAAACGTAAACATAGTTCTAACATAAGCGAAACATAGAGATGATGGAAAATGCCTAGGCCAAGATATAGATCAAGATCACTAAGAAGGGTCTACGTAAGAACACCAAGCAGAAGAACGGTGATACATTATGAAAAGAGAAAACCATCACCAGCAAAATGTGCTGTTTGCGGAGCCGAACTTCATGGTGTTCCAAGATTAAGACCTGTAGAGCTAAGGAAACTACCTAAAAGTTTAAGAAGACCTGAAAGAATGTATGGAGGAGTTATTTGCCCTAAATGTTTGAAGACCTTGCTTAAACAGGCAATTAGAGGTACTATCAGTTTTGCCTAAAAAGAAAATAGTTATTGTTATTAGCGGCCCCGCTGGAAGCGGTAAAACAACGTATGCTAAGCGTTTAGCTGAGAAACTTGGTTTAAGATATTTTTCTGCTGGAAGCATTTTTAGGAAAATAGCCCAAGAAAAAGGACTATCGCTTGTAGAGCTAAGCAAGCTTGCCGAGAAAGACTATAGTATAGACATTGAAATAGATAGGAGAACTCTTGAAGAAGCAAAGAGAGGAAACGTAGTTATTGATGGACACCTAACTGCGTGGATAGTAAAGGAATTAGCCGACGTAGCAATATATATCACAGCACCCTTGATGGTTAGGGTTAAGAGAATAGCTGAAAGAGACAATAAACCTCTAAGAGAAGCATACTATGAGACTATTAGAAGAGAATTTAGCCAAAGAAAAAGATTCATCGAAATATACGGTATTGATGTTACAGATATTTCATGGTTCGACCTGGTAATAAACACGGAAAAATACACCATAGATGAGGTATATGAGATAATAGAGAAAACTGTGCTAAAAGCTTTAGCTAAAAAAGCATAATATTTATTAGCACAATTCCAATAACACTTCTAGGCAAAAACATAGCTTCAAGGAGGCCTTACAACATGCCAGCTATAGAAGTTGGAAGGATATGCGTGAAAATAGCTGGAAGAGAAGCTGGAAGAAAATGCGTAATAGTAGACATAGTAGATGACAACTTCGTGCTAATTACAGGGCCTAAAACGTTGACAGGTGTTAAGAGAAGGAAATGCAATATTAAACATATAGAAGTTCTCCCTGAAAAAATAAGTATCTCTAAAGGAGCATCAGACGAAGAAGTTTTAAAGGCATTAGAAGAGGCAGGTAAACTAGATTTCATGAAGGAAAGAGTAAAAATAAAAATACCGCCCAAGTAGAAACCTGTTTCCTTATAGAATTTTCTCGCGTAGAAAAACGCTTTTTATTTAACACTTTACTAAAGTAGTATTTGGAGGCAAAATCATTATGTACAATAAGGGATTAGAGTATCTGAAAGAACTTGATAAACTATGCGATTTCCAAAGAAAATTCGTTATTAAAGCAGACATAGAGACTGATGAGAGATATGGACACTTCCCCCATGAAAGACCTATTGAGGACTATATTAAACAAGGCGTAATAAACCTAGATAAACCGCCTGGGCCGACAAGCCATGAAGTTGTAGCTTGGATTAAGAGAATGTTTAATCTCTCAAAAGCTGGCCATGGGGGAACCCTAGAGCCCCCAACTAACTAGGTTGGGGGCGGGGAAACCCTAAGGTCAGCGGTGTACTTCCGGTAGCTTTAGAGAAAGCAACTAAAGTACTTAGCCTAGTAGTTCACACTACAAAGGAGTATATTTGTGTTATGCAGCTTCACGGCAATGTAGATGATAAGAAACTTAATGAGGTCATTAGTAAGTTTGTTGGGAAAATTTATCAAAAACCTCCGCTAAGGTCCTCTGTTAAGAGAACTTTAAGAATTCGCAGAGTACATTACATAGACGTATTGGAGAGAGATGGAAAGCTTGTTCTCTTAAAAATAGGTTGCGAAGCAGGAACCTATGTTAGGAAAATAATCCATGACATGGGCTTACTCTTAGGCGTAGGAGCTCATATGAGGGAACTGAGAAGGACAAGAGCAGGACCGTTTAAAGAAGATGAAACACTAGTTAAGCTTCAAGACATTGCCGAAGCACTGTACAGGTGGAGAGAAGAAGGTAAAGATGATCTATTAAGGAAGGTTATTGCACCAATGGAGAGAGCTGTATGTCATCTACCTAAAATAATTATAAGAGATACTGCAGTGGACGCTATAGCGCATGGTGCACATTTAGCAGTTCCCGGGATACTAGCCCTACATGAAAATATAGGTGTTGGTGAAAGAGTAGCTATATTTACAGCTAAAGGGGAGCTAGTAGCTTTAGGTAAAGCAAACATGACAACTAACCAAATAATGGAAGCTAATAAGGGTATTGCGGTAAAAGTAACAAGAGTGATCATGCCTCCCGGAGTTTACCCTAAAGCATGGAAAAGTAAAGAGAAGGGTAAGTAATATTGCCCGAACATTACTACGCGGAAAAGCCTACCAGTGTAGGTAGGAAAGAGATAATATCTGATGTTGTTAGAGGTGTAGCAGTAGAGTTTATTGTTGAACCAGGAGTATTCTCGAGA
The DNA here is from genome assembly GCA_964496035.1 of uncultured Desulfurococcales archaeon. GTDB lineage: Archaea > Thermoproteota > Thermoprotei_A > EX4484-217-1 > EX4484-217-1 > EX4484-217-1. Next base: position 17,976 of record CAZBXI010000014.1, on the reverse strand, counting down.
AGAAGAATAGACCCTGGAACAAAACTCCTACTTGAATCAGCAATAATACCTGAAGAAGGTAACGTTTTAGATGTTGGAGCAGGCTATGGAGTCATAGGTATAACCATAGCTAAACTTAATCCTAAATTAAAAGTTTACATGATTGACATAAATAAGAGAGCTGTGAAGCTATGTAAAATAAATGCTAAGCTAAATAAGGTTGAAGATAGAACATTTATATTCCATGGAAACCTGTACGAGCCGCTACCTAAGAACATACGCTTCAACATGATAATATCTAACCCGCCATACTCAGCAGGTTTTAACATAGTCGAGAAACTAGTTAGAGACGCAAAAACATGGTTAAAAGAGAAGGGAACACTGCAGTTAGTAGTTAGAAAAGGCGACAAGAAACTAAGAAAGATAATGGAAGAAACATTCGGCAACGTCAAAGTTTTAGCCTCTAAATCAGGCTACAAAGTACTTCTAAGCGTAAAATCTACATAAAACTAATAAACAACATATTCTAAGCAAAGAAAACAGAAGCGCCGGGGTGCCCGAGCGGAC
>CAZBXI010000014.1:0-17330 GCA_964496035.1 uncultured Desulfurococcales archaeon | reverse complement strand
ATAACTGGTTCACCTTATAAATCTTAAACCTAAGTTGGCCATCGTTTTCTAAATAGCTTATACCATTAAAATTTAAATAATCTTAGTTGTGTATGGTTTAAAGTAGCTGAAAAGGACGTAAAGAGGGAGTAGGTTAAAGGAAATGTCTTCGACAACGTTCAGGTATATAGTGAGAGTTGCTGGAGTCGATATTGATGGTAATCTTAAGGTAGCTTACGGTCTAGCTAAAATTAAAGGTGTTGGAGTAACTTTAGCTTATGCTCTATGTAGGAAACTAGGTATCGACCCAGAAGCACGTATTGGTAATCTCTCTGAAGCAGAGGTTAAGAAGATAGAGGAAGCTCTAGCCAATCCCCAAACATTAGGCTTACCTGGTTGGATGTTTAATAGAAGAAAAGACTATGAAACAGGTAAGAATCTTCACCTTATAGGTTCAGATCTAATTATAGCTGTTAAGAAGGATATTGAGCTCTTAAAGAAGATTAGATGTTGGAGAGGAATAAGACACCAGTTAGGTCTCAAAGTTAGAGGTCAACGTACAAGAACAACAGGTAGGCTTGGAGTAACCGTTGGTGTAAAACGCAAGAGGAAATAGGTGTAGACTATGGGTGATCCTAAGAAACCACGTAAGAAATGGATCGGGCCTAAGCATCCATGGAGGAAGGAAGTTTTAGAAGAAGAAATGATACTTATGGGAAAATATGGACTTAGAAATAAACGTGAATTATGGATAGCTAAAACAATAGCTAGAGAATTTAGGCATAGAGCCCGAGCTCTTCTGGCCTTACCTGAAGAGGAAAGGAAAGTTCAGGAGAAAGCTCTCCTATCTAAACTTTACCATTTAGGTGTTTTACCTGAAGGAGCAACTCTAGATGACGTTTTAGGATTAACAGCAGAACACATTTTGAAAAGAAGACTTCAAACAATAGTTTATGAGAAGGGACTAGCTAGGACTATATATCAGGCAAGACAATTCATAGTTCACGGACACATAGCCATAGCCGGAAGAAGAGTTACTTCTCCAGGATACCTTGTTAGTAGGGAAGAAGAGGAACTCATAGACTTCTATCCAACAAGCCCTCTTAAACAAAAATTAGTTCAAGCACAAAAATAGAGCGGTGTAAACTATGGCATTCATGGCACGCGAGCTTAAATGGGGTATAGTTCACATATACAGTTCTCTGAACAACACGATAATTCATCTAACAGACCTTACAGGTGCAGAAACTGTTGCAAGAGCTTCTGGAGGAATGGTTGTTAAAGCTGATAGAGAAAAACCTTCACCATATGCTGCAATGCTCGCAGCTTCAAGAGTAGCCCAGCAAGCAATGGATAAAGGCATTAGAGCAATACATATAAGGGTAAGAGCACCGGGAGGTCATGGACCAAAAACACCTGGCCCTGGAGCTCAAGCAGCAATAAGAGCGCTGGCTAGGGCAGGGTTTATAATAGGTAGAATAGAAGATGTAACACCAATACCCCACGATACAACGAGAAGACCTGGCGGACGTAGAGGTAGAAGAGTCTAGCACAGAGGGATATTGAAAGTGAAAATTAGGGTTCTAGAGAAAAACGAGAAAACAATCAAGCTACTAATAGAGGATGCTCCTTTAGCTTTCGTTAACGCTATTAGAAGATTAGCTATTTCAGACGTGCCAACATTAGCCATAGATGAAGTAACTTTCCTTGACAATACATCAGTGCTATACGACGAAATAATAGCTCACAGGTTAGGGCTCATACCCTTAACAACAGACCTTGAACGTTTCAAACCACCCGAAGAATGTGAAGGAGCAGATCCTATGACGAACCCTGAATGCTATGTTAGACTATTCTTAGATGTTGAGGCGGAAAGAGATGGCACAATAATATATTCCGGAGACTTAAAAAGCGAAGATCCCACAGTAAAGCCAGTTTACGATAAAATACCTATAGTTGTTCTCTCTAAGGGTCAAAAACTAACCTTTGAAGCATACGCACGTTTAGGTAGAGGTAAGGAACATATTAAATGGTCTCCTGTTACTATAAGTGCACACAAATATGTTCCAAAGTTGAAAATAGACTTCGAGAAATGTGACTTATGTGGTAAGTGTATTAAAGTATGTCCTAAAGGTGTTCTTGAAATTAAAGACGATAAGCTTATTGTAAAAGATATACTTTCATGTACACTGTGCAGGGTTTGCGAAGAAGTATGCGATAAAAATGCTATCAAAGTATCATGGGTTGAAAACTCCTTTATACTCACCATAGAATCTACCGGAGCATTACCTCCCGAGAGAATAGTTTCAGAGGCAGCCAAAATACTTTACAAGAAAGCCGAAGAAATGGAGAAACTTATTGAGGAAGTTACTGGAGGAGAGTAAGGTTATGGTTAAGAGAACAGGGCCTACAAACATTGTCCTAAGAAAAACAATTAGAATGCTCAAGAAAATAGCTAGAGAAAACAATGCGAAAATATGGAAGGATATAGCTGAAAGGCTTGAGAAACCAAGTAGGCAGAGAATAGTAGTTAATGTTTCAAGAATTAACAGGTATACTAAGGAAGGAGACACTGTCGTTGTACCGGGTAAAGTATTAGGTTCAGGAACAATAGACCACAAAGTAACTGTTGCAGCAATAGGATTTTCCAAGTCGGCGTACGAAAAAATAGTTAAAACTGGAGGTACATGTTTGCACATACTAGATTTAGCATTAAGAAATCCTAAAGGATCTAACATTAAAATTATAGGTTGATAGTCATGACAGGTGAAACGATAATCAACGGTGAAGGCCACATATTAGGTAGGCTTGCAAGCATAGTAGCTAAAAGATTACTGAATGGAGAAAGAATAACGATACTTAACGCAGATAAAATAGTAGTTAGCGGAGATAGGAAAATGGTCATAGAGTCTTACAAATTACTTTTCGAAGTAGGTACCTTAAGGAACCCGTACAGACACGGGGTAAGAAGGCCCAGGAGTCCAGAAAACATTGTTAGAAGAGCGATTAGAGGTATGCTTCCAATAGATAAACCTAAAGGTAGAGCCGCTTATAGAAGGTTAAAAGTTTTCTCAGGAATCCCTCCTGAATACTCTGATAAAGCAGATAAAATGATTAAAATCGAAGACGCTTTAGCTACAAGACTAGGTAGAAAATACACAACCTTAGCTGAGGTAGCTATTCAAATGGGTTGGAAACCTAAAACCCAGTTAAGGTGAAAACATGAAAATAATTATAACTTCGGGTAAGAGAAAAACTGCAATAGCAAGAGCGGTTTTCATACCTGGAAAAGGTAGGGTTTACATTAACAATATTCCTTTAGAACTATACCCCATAGAAATGGCTCGCTGGAAAATGATGGAACCACTACTTCTTGCAGGAAAGGATGTAAGAAGTAAAATAGACATAAAGGTTAATGTCAAGGGCGGTGGAGTTATGGCTCAAGCCGATGCTGTTAGAATGGCCATAGCCAGGGGATTAATTGAATGGACAGGTAGTGAGGAACTGAAAAAACTTTTCCTGGAATACGACAAGACGATGCTAAGTGGCGATCCTAGGCAAACAGAGCCTAAAAAGTTTGCACGCTACAGTGCTAGGAGAAGATGGCAAAAATCATATAGGTAACCCTAACATAAGTATGAGAGGCTAAACCACAATGATTATCCCAGTTAGATGTTTCACATGTGGCGCAGTAATAGGGGATAAATGGGAGGAGTTTAAGAGAAGAGTAGAGCAAGGAGAAGACCCTGAAAAAGTACTTGACGATTTAGGTATTAAGAGGTACTGCTGTAGAAGAATGCTTCTATCACACTTAGACCTATTGCCACAAGTCATCAAGTTTACAAGACCATTATAGTTTCTCCGAGGTGTTAAGCTACGAGTTCGTCAAGTGAGAGAGGAGAAATAGTAGAATTCCTGGTGCCTTTAGAAGTTTACTTGGCTGCAGGAGTACACATAGGAACACATATTGGAACTAAGCATATGATGAAATTCGTGTATAAAATAAGACCAGATGGATTGCATATATTAGATGTTCGGCAAACAGATGAAAGACTAAGAATAGCAGCAAAGTTCATAGCAAGATATGATCCTTCAAAAATAGTTGCAGTTTCCGTTAGACAGTACGGGCATAAACCTGTTCAGAAATTCTGTAGTTTCGTAAGATGTAAAGCAATAACAGGACGTATTCTTCCAGGAACATTCACTAATCCTCAACTTGAACACTATATAGAACCCGAACTACTGATAGTTACTGATCCCAGATCGGATTCCCAAGCATTAAGAGAAGCTGCAAAAGTAGGTATTCCAGTGGTCGCATTCTGCGACTCAGACAATAAAACAGACTATGTTGAACTAATAATACCCGCTAACAATAAGGGGAGAAAAGCTCTAGCGCTCCTATACTGGTTACTTGCAAGACAAGTTCTCAGAGAAAGAGGAGACATACCTCCAGACGGAGAATTACCTGTACCCGTTGAGGAATTTGAAACAAAAATAGTTAGAACGTAGCCTTACTCTTTTCCGAAACACGTAATACGTCACTATTTAAATTCTAAGAAACCATATTTCTCTTAGGTGAAAATTTTGCCTAGAAGACCTGCAGTTGCTGGTATGTTTTACGAAGCTGACCCTAATTTATTAAAAGAACAAATTATTGGATCGTATTTGCACCCCTTAGGGCCAGGTAAACTGCCCGAAGTTAACATTAAAGGACCTAGAAAAATCTTGGGGCTTATTTCGCCACATGCAGGGTACATGTATTCAGGTCCTATAGCAGCCCATGGATACTATAGGCTTGCCTCAGACGGCAAACCAGATACCTTTGTTATTCTTGGACCTAATCACACGGGGCTAGGTTCACCTATAGCAACTATGGTTGGAGATTACTGGATTATGCCTTTTGGTAAAGTAGAGATAGATTCGGAATTAGCTAAAGAAGTAGTTAAATTAAGCGAGATAGTAGACATAGACTCCGTTGCTCACAGATATGAGCATTCAATAGAAGTACAAATACCATTTCTACAGCACTTATTTGGAGAAATAAAGATAGTACCAATAGTTATGATGTGGCAAACGAAAGATGTAGCGGCTAAAATAGCGAAAGCAGTACATGAAGCTTCGGAAAAACTAGGAAAAGACATAGTAATTATTGCAAGCACCGATTTAAATCACTACGAACCACACAGTGAAACAGTAAGAAAAGACAATATGGCCATAGACGCTATCCTGCGCAGAGATTCCGAACTACTATCTAAGGTTTTAGACGCATATAACATATCCATGTGCGGTCCCGGGCCGACAATGGTCTTAATGGAGTATAGTAAGCTTGTAGGTGATGTAGAAGTAGAACTTCTAAAGCACGCTACTTCAGGTGATATTACTGGAGACAAAACAGCAGTTGTAGGTTATGTATCAATAGTTTTTAAGAAAAAGTAGTTTTACGTAATGGAGTATAAAATGAAACTCTACGTAACACCCTATGTAATACCAGTACTTTACACCATAATACCTAAGAGAAGAAATCCCGTAATTGTAGCCAAAACCGAAGAGAGAATAGCATTCAAAGTTGAAGTAAGGAAAATAGGGTCAAATGAATTACACTTAGTATTTGAAAACGTATCTAATGTAGAGCCTCTAAGAAGTTTTGTAACGGAGTTTCTTAAGGGCTTAGGTGAGAAAGGTCTAAAAATAGTAGTTAATGTTAAAAATGTCTTCAAAAGCTTTAAAATATCAACATACGCTATACTTTCAGCTTATTTAATGAAAATCTTGGGAGAAGAACTAGGTTATGAAATATCCTTGAACGACATTGAAAAATATGCGCCATTACTAGAAGGTCAAAAACTAATAAACTATTTACCTTTAATAATGGCTTTGAGGATTGCTGCATTAAACAATAAAAGCTTAGTATACAGGCTTGGGGAAGGATGGGTGAATCTTCCATCTAAAAACAGTGTTGAAATATACATGGTAAATATGGCTAATGGTGTTAGGAACAGGGAAACCATAGGCGATATCGACCTATTAGCGCACGTAGAGGGCGTGAATGTTTTAGGAGCCGTGCAAAGCATAAGGAGTAAAGGAAGTTTAGAAAGGCATGTAATTATGGAAGAAGCTTTACAATACATTATTTACAACATAGAGGAAATTATTGATTTAAACATGTATTTTAAGTGTAAATGCCTCATATTCCCCGACGTAAGCGGCTCATCTCTTATATGTTTTAGGAAACCATACAGTATAGAAGCTTATGAGAAAGCGCATATGTTACTCGGTGATAATGAATGAGAAGAGTGGTTTTGAAAATAGGTGGAAGCGTAATAACGGATAAATCAAAACCATTTACTCTAAGAAAACATGTATTAAATAGAATAGCTTCAGAAATAGCTAAAGCAATAGCAGAGACGAAAATAAGGCTAATATTGGTTCACGGAGGAGGATCTTTTGGACATTTTGTAGCTTCCCGATTTAAAAACAAGTTAACAACAACTTCGTGTATTGAAATACATGAAGCAATGGAGAGGTTGAACAGGAAAGTAGTATCTTATCTTCTAAAACATGGTGTTAAAGCTATCCCTATTGACACAATATCTCTGTTTGTTTTAAGAAGAAAACGTGTTTTCAAAGTGTTTTTAGAACCCATAGTTAATGCTTTAAACAATAATTTAGTACCTGTTCTTTATGGAAACGTAGTTTTCGATGTTGCTGAAGGATTTTCTATACTCTCGGGGGACACTATAGCACCATGCCTTGCTTCTAAGCTTGGTTTTGAAAACCTCTTCTATGCCATTGATGTTGATGGTGTTTATAAAAGATATCCGCCGAGGAGTGGTAATGACCTACTAGAAGTTTTAGACTTAGCCATGCTAAACCGCATAGTGCATAAGGCGAAGGTAGGGGTAGGGAAAATAGATGTTACCGGCGGTATGGCTAATAAGCTAATAGAAATAGCTAAATGGATTAAAGGGAAGAAAGTTCAAGTAATATTGTTTAACGCATTAAAAAAGAATCACGTTTACATGGTTTTAACAGGTAAAGACATTTTAAGAAAAACCATAGTTAAGGTGTGATTAAACATTGGGCAATATAACACGTTATAGAAAAATAGAACATATCGACATCTGTTTGAATGAAGACGTTGAATCAAAAATACCTACAGGATTTTCAGACATAATACTCATCCATAAGGCATTGCCCGAACTCAGTTTAGACGAAATAAATGTAGAAACAGTTTTTCTCGGAAAGAAGTTGAAAGCGCCCATAATAATTACTGGGATGACAGGAGGGCATCCAGAAGCAGTAGAAATTAATAAAGCCCTAGCTTATGTTGCTGAAAAACTTAAAATAGGAATTGGTGTTGGGAGTCAAAGAGCAGCACTAGAAGATCCATCACTCACATACACGTACTCTATAGTTAAGGAATATGCGCAGTCAACTCTTAAAATAGCAAACATAGGTTTCGTTCAAGCGAAAAAGTATAGTACAGACTTAATACTAAAAGCCATTGACATGATAGACGCTGACGCCCTAGCCATACACTTAAATCCTCTTCAAGAAAGCGTTCAAATAGAAGGCGAAAAATCGTTTAAAGAAATACTGTCAAAAATAAGAGAACTTTCTATGGAACTTCCAGTCCCAGTAATAGTCAAGGAAACAGGCGCTGGAATATGTAAAGAAATAGCATCACTTATTGCGAGAGAAACTAATGTGAAGGCTATTGACGTAGCGGGATTAGGTGGTACAAGCTGGTCTGCTGTTGAAATGTACAGAGCTTTAAGGAAGAAAAACTACTATGCAGCAGAAATAGCTAAGGACTTCTGGAACTGGGGAATACCTACAGCAATCTCCATAATTGAGACACGTATTGGCGCCCCGAAGTTAGAAGTTATTGGAAGCGGGGGGGTAAGGACAGGATTAGATATTGCTAAGGCTTTAGCCATAGGAGCAAACGTAGCAGGTATAGCTTTACCAGCTTTAAGAGAAGCGGTAAAAGGTATTGAAAATCTCGAAAAATACTTAAGAAGAATAATTGATGAACTTAAAATAGCCATGTTGCTAACAGGATCTAAGACGTTAAAGCAGCTAAGAAAAACTGACGTTGTAGTCACAGGTAGGGTTAAAGAATGGCTTGAGCAAAGAGGTATAGACATTAGGGAATATTTAGAAAAGTTTAGATAGGAGAAAAATTAGCTTAAACAAAGACTCATAGAGGTAAAAGGAGAAATGCAAAAACTTCTAAACTATGCTAAGCACGTTGCAAAAATAGTTGACAACTTTATATTAAATAAAGTACTAAAAGGAAAACCCGACTACCTTTACTCTGCATCAACACACCTACTTAAGGCTGGAGGTAAAAGGCTAAGACCAACATTACTTATATTATCGTCAAGAATTGTTGGTGGAAGCGAGGAAAAGGCTTTACCAGCAGCTGCTGCAGTAGAATTACTTCATAATTTTACTCTTGTCCATGATGACGTCATGGACATGGACGAGTTTAGAAGAGGAGTACCAACAGTACATAAAATCTGGGGCATATCTACTGCGATCATTGCTGGCGACCTGTTATTCTCTAAGTCTTTCGAAGCTCTCTTATATCTTAAGGAGCTTGGTATTGACAGTAAGCGTATTGTTGAAGCAGCTAGAATACTAGCACAAGCCGCTTCAACAATAGCTGAAGGCCAAGCTATGGATATGGCTTTTGAAGAAAGAACCGATGTTACAGAAGAAGAATACTTTCAAATGATATATAAGAAAACGGCTGCACTCTTTGAAGCATCAACAAAAATAGGTGCGTTAGTAGGTGGTGGAAGAGTTGAAGACGTTGAACTTCTTGGAAACTATGGTAAAAACCTTGGAATAGCATTTCAAATACAAGATGATATTCTAGGAGTTATTGGTGAAGAAGAAAAACTAGGTAAACCTGTTGGAAGCGATATCAGGGAAGGTAAGAAAACAATAATTGTTATCCATGCTTTAAGAAAAGCATCACTTAAAGATAAGGAAAAGTTACTGGAAGCACTAGGTAATAGAAGTTTAAGTAAAGAAAAAATAAATGACGTAATTTCGCTACTCATAAGTACAGGTTCAATAGAGTACGCTAAAGAAATAGCATTAAAATATGCTAATACAGCAAAAAACATCATAGAAAACATGAAGGTTAAAGACTATGAAGCAAAAGAAATGCTCATAGAACTAGCGAACTACGTTGTGAAGAGACTAAAATAAGCTGTTAAAAATGATGTCGTTTTATAAATATCCTAAAATATATGTTGAAGAGGGAAAACTAACCAGACCTCAGGAGGCAATATTTGAGCTAGCCGATGGCACATTATGCGTTGTTTCTAAAGAAAACTTACGCGAAATAAGTAATTATAAGAGAGTTTTTCTCAAGAAAATCTATGAAACAGCATATGAGGACGTCATAGATTTAGAACAAGCAAAAACGAAGAAAGCATTCATCACCTATAGTCCCAAATACGATACATACTATCTTGTTGAGAAGAATGTTAAAGTAGGGTTAATGGAGATTGAAGGGCTTAAGGTTTTCCTAGGTATCGACGAAGGAGATACTGTGAGAGAAGGGAACAAAATAGGGTATCAGGTCACGAGAAAATATGAAGTAAGAAACATAGTGTGTATAGTGGAAGGAACAGTGGTATACATAGGCACAATATTTGATGAAATTCAACGTTACTTAATAGTTACCGTTGGTGATGAAAATGTCAGAAAAATTAGAATCACATATTGTAAATGAAGTTAGAAACATAGCCTTCAAGTATGCTCTTCAGAACGCTATACAATACGGTGGTAAAGCAGAGTTAAAAGCAGTTATTAGCAAGGTTATTGCTGAAAAACCAGAGTTAAAAAGGGTAATTAGAGAAGTTGTCTTAATAGTTAGAAACATAGTAGATGAGGTCAACAGGTTATCAGTAGATGAGCAGAAAAGAATTGCTGAGGAAAAATATCCAGAAATTTTTACTAAAAAAGAGAAAAAAGAGGAAAAGAAACTTCCTCCACTCCCTAATGCCCATAAGTACAAGGTTATTATAACAAGGTTTGCACCAAATCCCGACTTTGTTTTGCACCTAGGCAATGCAAGACCCGCTATTCTATGTTACGAATATGCGAGAATGTATAAAGGGAAATTCATATTACGATTTGATGATACAGATCCTAAAATAAAGAAACCTATGCTTGAAGCTTACGACCTCATAAAAGAAGATCTTAAGTGGCTAGGGTTAAAGTGGGATGAGGAATATATTCAGTCATTAAGGTTGCCGATACATTATCAGTATGCTAAGAAACTTATTGAAGTAGGAGGAGCTTATGTTGATACATGTAGTAGGAAGGAATTTAAGAAATTAAGAGACCAGAGGAAACCATGTCCCCATAGAAGTCAAAGCATAGAGGAAAATCTGGAACTTTGGGATAAAATGCTTGAAGGACGTTTCGGCGAAGGAGAAGCAGTTCTTAGAGTAAAAACAGACCTAGACCATCCAGACCCTTCAGTTAGAGACTGGGTTGCTTTTAGAATAATAGACACATCAAAATCGCCGCACCCTCTAGTAGGGGATAAGTACATTGTTTGGCCAACATACAACTATGCCTCTGCATTAGACGACCACTTACTAAATGTAACGCATATTCTAAGAGCTAAAGAGCACTTGACAAACACCGTAAAGCAAAAATACTTGTATAGGCACTTTGGTTGGGAATATCCTGAAACAATTCATTTCGGAAAACTTAAGCTAAAAGGTTTTATTCTAAGCAAATCAGCTATTAGGAAATATGTGGAAACAGGAAAATTTGAAGGTCTAGACGATCCTCGATTTGGTACTCTCTGCGCTTTAAGGAAAAGAGGCTTTACAGCTGAAGCTATTAGGGAATTAATTTTAGAAGTAGGTGTTAAACCCTCTGAAGCAAGTATTTCTATGGAAAATCTTGCTGCATTAAATAGGAAAATAGTTGACCCTAAAGCTCCAAGAATACTATTCGTAGATAACCCTGTAAAAATGGTTATTTCCGGTATTTCAGAATTTACAACTAAAATACCTTACCATCCCGAAGTTAAGGAGTTAGGATACAGGGTATTAAGGCTGAAATCGAGTAAAAACGAGTTAGAAGTTTATATTTCGCACAGGGACTACGATAAGTTATCTGAAGGAGACAAAATTAGGCTACTAGGCTTATTTAACATTAGAATAGAGGAGAAAAAGAAGAGTATTGTTAGAGCATCCCTTACAAGTATAAGCCTTGAAGAAGCTAAGAGATATAGACTACAGATAATTCAGTGGGTTCCATGCACAAATAACGTAAAGGTTATTGTTAAAAAACCTGAAGGATTAGATTTAAACATAATTGAAGGTGTTGCCGAAGAATCTTTAAGAAAAATATCCTTAAACACCATTGTTCAATTCTACAGGTTTGGTTTCGTTAGAGTAAATAGTGTCGCTAAGGATAAAGTAATTACATATTTTGCACATGAATAACTTAGTTTCAGGAAGTTATTAGACTATATAACGCTATTCAACACAGGTTTATATACCCCATTTCTTACTTATGGTTTAATGATGAACGACGAGAATTAAACGAGGAGGATGAGTAAAATGTCTAAACCATTCTATGTAAGATTTGAAGTGCCCTCTGAATTAGCTGAAAAAGCTTATGAAGCAATAAAGAAAGCCAGGGAAACAGGAGGAAAAATAAAGAAAGGAACAAACGAAACCACTAAAGCTGTTGAGAGAGGATTAGCTAAGCTAGTACTAATAGCTGAAGACGTTGATCCACCCGAAATTGTTGCCCATCTACCACTACTATGTGATGAAAAGAAAATACCTTACGTCTATGTTCCAAGCAAGAAGAGGTTAGGAGAAGCTTCAGGAATAGAAGTTGCAGCAGCAAGTGCATGTATAATTGACCCTGGAGAAGCTAAAGACTTAGTAGAGGAAATAATAGAGAAAGTTAAAGAAATAAAGGCTAAAGCTGCTAAGTAAATGCAAAACAAAACATAAGCTATCAAATAAGACAAAAATTACTTTTTTACCTACCTGAAAGCTTTCTAGCTTCTCTCTCAGTTTCTCTCAAAATTAAAATGTCACCTAGTCTTACAGGTCCTTTAACGTTTCTTGTTAAAATTCTCCCCTTATCTCTTCCTTCCAAAATCCTTACTCTAACTTGGATAACTTCACCTGTAACCCCTGTCCTACCAACGATCTGTATGACTTCAGCGGGGTAACCTAGTTCCTCTATTATCGTGGACGATTTCTGTTTACTGCTCACATACATCACCTCAAGATGGTCTGTAGTGAGAATTGGTAGAAAGAGTTTTAAATATGTTTCCACCGAGATTTTTCAGCTAACATGCTGCATAACCTTAGCGGTGTAAGCCTATGGTTAAAGTGAGAACATGCTCATTCTGCGGTAGAGAAATAGAACCCGGTACAGGTATAATGTATGTTAAAAACGATGGTTCAATACTATGGTTTTGCTCAAGCAAATGCTGGAAAAACATGTTGAAACTTAAGCGTAACCCGAGAAAGTATAAGTGGACATTAAAGTATGCTAAAACATAGTTTATAAAGCAAAACTCAGCTTAGGTGTTTTAAAGATGGTTGTTCAAAGAACTTTTGTTATGATAAAACCCGATGGTGTGAGAAGAAGACTTGTAGGAGAAATTATAAGGAGATTTGAAAGTAAGGGTCTCAAAATAGTGGCATTAAAAATGATTAAGCTAAGCAGGGAGAAAGCTGAGGAGCTATATGCTGTACATAAGGGTAAACACTTCTTCAAAGACCTAATAGAATTTGTAACCTCGGGACCTGTTGTTGCAATGGTTCTTGAAGGAGATGAAGCAGTAAGTGTTGTAAGAACTATGATAGGTCCAACTGATGGTAGAAAAGCTCCTCCAGGAACTATTAGAGGAGACTTTGCATTATCGGTTCAAGAGAACATAATTCATGCTGCCGATAGCGTAGAAACAGCTATTAGGGAAATGAAAATAATTTTTAAAGACGAAGACTTTGTATGTTAGAGAAAAACTGTAGCAGCAAAGGCAGGGTTTACTTTCCTCTTAACCTTAACAATTTCTCTTAAAACCATTAATTCATCATTGCTAAGTTCATTTCTGAACTTTTTAATCCATGTTTCAATATGTTTTTCCGGTAAATCAGTGTATAGTATGTCTCCTTCATTAATATGTCTACCTACAAGAACATGGCCTCTTATAGATATGGCTACTGCTTGACCTACTTTAGCTTCACCTATAGGTTTACCCCTATCCTGAATTTGCATTATTTCCCCAATACGTTTACCATCAGCTCTTATTAGGGGGTATCCTGGTTTAATTTTCCCACCTAAAACTTCTACACCTACAATGGCTGGAGCACTTCTTCTAAAAATACAGCCCGGGATTATCCTTATTTTAGCAGGTCTAATAAGCTTAAGTAGTTCTCTTAACTTCTCTCTTTCCCTTTCCTTAGCAAGCCATTCTTCATAAGCTTCTAGAAGTCTATAAATAACGTTATCACTAAATATCCTAACACCTTCCCTACTTGCCTCTTCCTCTACCCCTGGAAGGACTTTAACATTAAAAGCTAGTACAACACCGTAGAATTTATTCTTCTTCAGAGATGTTGAAGCTTCAATAATATCTCTTCTACAAACAGGCCCCACATCAGCTAATCTAACTGGGATATTCTTCCTTTTTAAAGCTGTTATCAAGGCCTCTAATGTGCCTAAAGTGTCTGCTTTAACAACAACACCTACAATGTTTTTCATAACCCTTATACTAGCTATTTCCTCCTGAACTTTACGAACATACTCCTTAACCTTAGACATATCTTCAATAACGAAAATAGGTGAACCGGCAAGAGCACCGTCAAGATTTGGAGCAGCTATTTTAACACCCGCAGCTGCAACAACATGGTTTACCTGCATAAACTTTTCTTCAGGAGCTCTTATTTCCTGCAAAGGTTTCGGCATAAGTAGTGCTCTTATCTTAGTTACTATGGGTTTTTCTAAGCCTCCTACAACGATCCAGTCTCCCTTCTTTAAAATACCATCATAAATGATGACGTCTATTGTAGTTCCTAACCCAACTTCCTCCTTAACTTCAAGTACAACACCTTTAGCAGGTCCTTCAGCATACATTAGCCTTTTAGTCATAAACTGCTGTGCTAGACCGGCAAGAACAGCTAAAAGCTCAGGTATTCCCTCACCTGTTTTCGCAGATACAGGAACGATAGTTACCGTTCTAGTAAAGTCTCTTATTCTATCGAATCTATCAGCTCTAAACCCTAACTTGTACATTTCACCAATAATGTTGTATATTAGTTCTTCAAGCCTACTTCTAACCTTTTCATCCTGCTTCCTAAAGCTAATCAGGAATGGAGTATCAGGATAAGGTTTCCATCCGGGTATTTTGTCGATTTTATTGGCAGCTATTAGGAATGGAACTTTGCGCTCCTTAAGAATCTCTATGCTTTCAAAAGTTTGATCTTTAAACCCCTCCATAACATCAACAACAAGAATTGCAAAATCAGCAACGCTACCACCTCTCTTTCTAAGGTTTGAAAATAGTTCATGACCTGGAGTATCTATAAAAAGCAAACCAGGAATCTTAAGCTTTATAGGAAACATCTTTCTCAAAGGCTCACAAATCTTCTCAATAACGTATGTTGGAACAACACTAGCACCAACATGCTGAGTAATTTCGCCAGGCTCCTTCTTAGCAACAGTAGTACCCCTAATGTGGTCAAGGAGCGTCGTATTATGGACTATTACTCCATTGGCTATGAAGTTCTCTGTACTATCTACGCTTAAATCATATAAGTACCCGGTATACTGTATTTTCCTTATATTCTTTATTTTTACGAAAGTCACATAGTCAAATGTCGGTAGCTTTATTTTCTCAAAACTTCTCCTTTTCCAAGCTAATAGCATTTCTTTACCTAGCGGCGTAAGTTTCCTATTCGAGCTCATTAGTCCATCAGACATAAATGCCAAAACTAGGTTTCTATCGTTCTTTACTCCTTCAAGCACAAGTATTTTCTTCTCTAACCTCTTGTTAAAGTCAGTCTCACTAGTGAGTTCCTTAAGCCTGTGAACAAATCTAACCCATGTTGAACAAGTCATTCTTTCCATGTTCTTCTCGTAAACTGTAAAGTAGGGTATTCCAAGCTCCGACAATGTTACAGCATGAATTAACCTAATTCTCTTAATGTAGTCTCCGCTTAAGGGTATTTTTTCAACAATAATGTCATCACGCTTAGACTTGTTAATAATTTTCTTAAGTTTCTCTAGCTTAGTTCTCTCTACAAACCCTATGTGTGCTAAATATCTTTCCAGATTTCTCCTACCCTTAATGTAAAGTACACCGTAAGTAGTATTCTTAATTATTTTTTCACGATACTGGGATGTAATTCCGAATCTAAGAAGCAACCATTTCATCTGCTTTAAGAACATTGGTGAAGCAGATGAAACCTCGATACGGTTCTGTTTTACATTAACAGAGGCATCGGCGTCAAAATACCCTCTAATGAATGCTGAGGTGAAACGTAGAGGAGCTATTTGAACGATTTCAGGTAGCCTTAGATTTCTTGCTTTTCCTCTATTGGGAAAATCAAAGATATACTTGAAGAACCTTTTAACAGCTAAACCGCCTACAACTCTGGCTTCCAAAACATTTTGCTTCTTAGAACCTATGATGCGTATTGATGCTCCAAGCTCAGCTAGCCCTTTTTCAAATTCTTTTATGAGTGTTTCAGAACTACTAGTTAATCTATCAAAGTTTGAAGAGCCGTCTCCAAACATTAAGCCTGCAACATAGAATATTTCTTCCCAGCTTTCCTTAGACTTAGGTAGTTTCACCCACTTACTAGCATGTCCTGCTCTTCTCCTCCTATCAGAGAACGTTATAAACTCAACAAGCTCATATAACTTGTAGTAATCTATGTTAAGTTTACTTACCATTAAAATGAGGTCTTCGCTTCTTAGCTTATTCTTATAGAATCTATAGTAGTTGAACCTATTTAACGTAATTTTTCTTCTAACGCAGTTAATGATGTCATCTTTGAGTTTAAATAGAGTTTCCGGAATACTTAGCAGTTTCTTAATAACGTATTTACACACTTCTTCATATGTAGCCTTAAAGGGGATTTTCCTTGGCACAGCCACATAATCATCGGGGCTTAGATTTTCTGCTTTCTTCCACCCATTAATAGTTAGAAATGGGTGCTCAGGTGTCACTCTAACAGTACTGCCATCTGCTAGTTCAATTTCATATAGGAGACCATTATACTTAACTCTCCACACATAGGACGTTGATTTAACATTAATGCGTAAATCATCTTCACATGTATAAACTAGAACACTTCTTTTCTCCTTCTCGTAATCTCCATCTACCTTGATTAACTCTTTTCTAGCTTCAAATAGTTCACTTATCTTAACAAATTTCCCATTACCCAGAAACACATATTCGTCAGGATGTAAGCACTTTCCATGATCTATATGTCCAAGGACTACTACTATGGGTTGCCGTAATTTCTTCTCGGCACTCATAGCCTATTACACCTTACTTATTCTTTATTTCGAACCTAACTTATAACCGTTCATATAATCCCCTTTAACGTTTAACCCTAAACAAATGTTTTTACAATTTAAGACTTGTAAGAAACCGCAGAGATATCATGGAATTAGTAGGAGCATGGTCTAGTCTAAGCGATGAAGAAGTTGAGAGATTTTTAGAAGGAACTAGGAGGTTTTGGAAAGTATGGAAGAAACAAGGAAAGTAGTTTTAGACACTGACGTTTTAATTTAATAGATTTCTTAAGAGGAAAAGACAAAGCAGTAAAGCCCATAAGAAACCTTAAAAACAAAGGCATATCGTTTGCAACTACAGTAATTAATGCCTTCGAACTCTACTAGGGAGCATATAAGTTCGGAGGTTCTAGAAGAATACTTACAGTAGATAAACTCTTAGACAAATTAACCATCTTAACCATGACAGTTCACGAGGCTAAAGTAGCTGGTGAAGAAATAGCATACCTTGAAAAAATAGGCTTACCTACCGATATTAGAGACTTACTAATAGGGATAATAGCTAAAGAAAAAGGTTACAGCGTAGCAACAGGCAATATTGCATATTTAAGCAGGGTAAGAGGGATATCCGTGCTAAAATACTAGAAATCCTAAAAGATAACCCAAGATCACAGACGTCAACGCTAACACTATAACTAAAACCTTATTACCTATCCTATAAGCTAAATAGGCAAAAACAATTACAGGCAACAATACTGGAGCATAAATAAACGCTGCAAACTGAGCAAATATACCAGAAGGGCCATGAGCATACA
>CAZBXI010000013.1:0-32790 GCA_964496035.1 uncultured Desulfurococcales archaeon | reverse complement strand
TATGAGAAGTATTATTGAAAGAGCTGTAATATCCCATACGTACTTCCTTAAATGTAAAATATGTTTATGCTTCAACACTATTCACACATGACTTTTAAATTCCAATATCTTTCTGCTATATTTTTCTACTCTTTCTTCTAGAACTTCAACACCTATTCCAGGCTTTTTAGGTACAGTTATTGTTCCATCAGAGTTTAAGGTCCATGGAGGCTCCACTATATCTTCCTCATAATACCTATTTGATGCTGAAATATCGTTAGGATATTTTACGTTAGGTAATGTTGCTACTGCTACTTGGAATCCTCTGCCAATACCTGTTTCAAGCATTCCCCCTATCCATACTGGAATATTGTGCTCCAATGCATAGTTGTGAATTGCTATAGACTCTGATATCCCTCCAACTCTTGCCGGTTTAATGTTTATTATTCTACAACTTCCAAGTTTTACCGCGGCTTTAGTATCATAAATGTTCTTAATGCTTTCATCTAAACATATCGGAGTCCTTATTTTGGACTGTAATTCTGCATGTTCCGCTAAATCTTCATAGTGAAGCGGCTGCTCAACCATTAACAAATCATACTCATCTAGTTGTTTAAATATGTCAAAGTTTTCAAGAGTATAGGCTGCATTAGCATCTACTTGAAGCGGTATATCGCCGAAAGTTTTCCTAATAGTTTCGACAGGTTTAACATCCCATCCAGGCTTTATTTTAATCTTTATTCTCCTATATCCTTCATTTAGAAACCTAGAAATAGCCTTTAATAATGACTCCATATTGCCTATAATTCCTATACTTACGCCGCTAACTATTCTATCCCTGGCTCCTCCTATAAGTTCGTAGAGAGGTTTTCTCTTCTTCTTGGCCAATAAATCCCATAGAGTCATTTCGAAACCCGCCTTCGCCATAACATGGCCTCTTATTCTAGAAGTAGCGTTCAAGAAGTCCTTGGGTTCTGCTACGTTTATTTCCAATAACTTTGGTACTAGAAACTTTTTCGCTACGTAAAGTGCTGTTTCGACAGTTTCATAATGGTAATATGGTACATCATCTACAGGGATTTCTCCCCAACCTACATCACCTTCTTCATCTACTATTTTCACTAAAATACAGTGTCTATCTATGGTTTTTCCGAAGCTCGTTTCGAAGGGTGTTTTAAGTTTCATAACTGCATGGTAAAGTTTTACTATTTTTATTCTAATTGTTGACCACCTACGCTAAATTTTCCCTCCAAGGTGTTTCTCCTTTGAGAATTTTGTCGAGACTTTCTTTCCAG
Organism: uncultured Desulfurococcales archaeon; assembly: GCA_964496035.1. Classification (GTDB taxonomy): domain Archaea; phylum Thermoproteota; class Thermoprotei_A; order EX4484-217-1; family EX4484-217-1; genus EX4484-217-1. The sequence goes on along the minus strand of CAZBXI010000013.1, from coordinate 31,516 downwards.
AGAACGTAGAAGTTTCTTCTCAGCCCGTTTTCGAACTCTGAGATAAACTCCATTGCAATGTATCCTTTGTTGAGATATGATTTGAAAACTTCTCTTAACCCGTACCTCCACTCTAGTAAGACGCCCCTATTTTTCCTTAGTTTGTTTAAGTCCCCGGGTATCTCAACGACTAATAGCTTACTATTTGATTTTAAATTATAGTTTTCTAATTTCCGATAGTCGTCTACTTTCCTCGTTTCCGTTACTAGGTCTGCTCCTAAGCTTAACACATGCTTTAATGGTGGAGGTTTTAGTTTCTTTTGAAGCTTAAGTTCTACTCTCCTACTTTTAATCCACCACTCAGCTTCAAACCTATCCGTGGGCATGCCAATGTTTATTTGGTCTCTTAATTCACCATAATAATCTCTATAGAATTTTCTAACAATAACACCTAATTTTCCAACGTTGAATTTAGCATTTGATCCTTGTAGTGGATCATAGGTCCAAACTATTAGGTCTAAACCTTGCTTCAAAACGAATTCTCTCTGCTTAAGCTTTAGGATATAGCCTAGTCCCTTATATCTATAGTCCGAAACCACCCCTGCTATATGGCTATAATGAAATATTTTACCATCAAGGTAGCCTGGTATTCCGAAAACAAGTCCTACTGGTTTGCCTGTATCTTTCTCGAAAGCTCCTAAAACAAGTCCTCCATGCCTATCAGCCGAGATTAGCATATGATATGTTACTGCTTCACTATAGTCAGGCATACCCCATATTTCAACTTGGACATCCATAAGTTTCCTATATTCATCAGTATTCTTAGGTCTTCTAATCTCAATAGTCTTTCCACATAAAACGACCTCATATACCTTCATTGCATTCACCTTGAATCCTCCTACTGTGTGGAGAAAGTGAAACCAGTATATATTATACTGTATATACCCCGGAAGATTTGAGAGAATAAGTGGTGAGCTTTAAACCCTGTACAGTGACCAGCGCGTATTGTTTCAACATTTTCCTCTTCAAGACAACTAATGGTCTTCCTTATTTTGTCTTCTGAAGAATCAATTAAGTGTAATCCCCCTATAATTGCTTTCACCCTATTATATTTAGTAAGTTTCTTAGCATACTTTACTATGTTAACTATACCGGCATGGCTACAACCAGTAACTACTATAGGCCCATAGTCCTTCACATCAATTACGAGCGAAATATCGTCCCTAAGATCGTCAAAAACTAGTTCTCCTTCCTCATTAAAAGTATAGGTTTCAATAGGTTTTTCAAAATCAGTTACCCTAGGTACTTCTCCTGTTACGAAAACACCTTCAATTATTTCCATTGGTTTCTTAGCCCATACAAGCTCCACATTATACTTTTCCAGATCATCTCTACCGAATGGTACACCAACATTTCTAAGATAGGGCTTCATTACGAAATTAGGTTTAAAGAGAAGCGGATGAGCAACCACATGCACTCTCCTCTTACCTGCATGCTTGAGTACTCTAGGCAAACCTCCTGTATGATCATAGTGTCTATGGGAAAGAACAATATAGTCTATTTTAGTCAAGTCTAAGCCTAGTTTCTTCGAATTAAATAGTACAGGTGCAGCATATTGACCTGTATCAAATAGTATTCTCTTCTTAATATCACCTCTACTAACTTCTATGAAAGCTGAAAAACCGTGTTGGCCAATAAGGTTAGACTCGTACCCTGCATAGTCATCTGCAAGAATAATTATCTTTACTGAATCAACAGCTTCAACCATTTTAGCACCTAATATCGTTAAGTTATTTTCGCTAATAAAAATTTATACAATAACATGTAATGAAATGTTTAAAGAGTTTATAAATTCACCTAATGGTAATACCGTAAACATTTTAGATTATAGTCGAAATATGGTCTTTTAATTATATTTATAAAGTCGTTTATGCTGTTTTAGAGGAAACTCAAATATGTTAGTTTAGCAAAAATATGGACAAGTGGTTCCAAAGTTTTATCTAAGGTGATTAGCGACGAAGTACTATTGTCTCTACAGGGTTGACGATAATGGCAAATGGAAAACAATAATAGCTTTCGATAATCCGCCGCAAAACCTTAAGAAGCTTGGCAGTAAAATAAAGTCAACACTTAGATGTAGTGTTACTGTAAAGAAAAGATATATCATAATAGACAAGTACGTATTAGAATATAAGATATCAAGAATAATAGAGGAATACATTACCTCAAGAAGTAGAACTAAAGTATATAGGTTTTTAGCATAGTCATTATCTAATTTAAATCCTCTTCCTTCCCCTAACTCTCCTTAGAAAGTAAGATAAATATATTGTTGTTCCCGTTCTAGCAGTTAGGTGTTTTGAATGAAAGTTAAAGCAATATTTTTCGATATAGGAGGTACGTTGTACAAGGAAAAGAAATTCAAAATACCTCCCTGGGCTATTATTTTAGCGAACTACCTTAAAAAACAGGGCATACTTGTGTCATGGGATGAAATATATCAAGCTTATGTTTCCTCAAAGGAGTATCTTGGAACATTAAACGTTGAAGGTACTGAACTATGGCATTTAAACATACTATTGTTGACTTTTTCTAAGCTGAATTTAAGCTTAAATCCTAGTTTAATTATGGAAGCTTACGATGTTTTTCTTAACAGTTTAGTTGACATCATGGAGCCTTATGAGGATGTTCAAGAAACATTGATATGCCTTAAGGAGAAGAGGTTGAAGATAGGCATAATATCCAATACCGGTTCTCACTACTTAATTTACAAGGTTCTTAAAAGAGATGGGTTATTGAAGTATATAGACTTACTTATAACATCGCAAATGGTTTCGTGGAGAAAACCAGATAGAAGAATATTCCTATATGCTTGCCGTTTACTTAATGTTAAACCAAGCGAGTGTGTTCATGTAGGTAATGATCCTATAGCGGATGTTATGGGTGCAAAAAGTGCGGGGTTGAAGGCAGTGCAGAAACTAACCCCATATATTTCAAAATCTAGTTTAGCTGATGCTGCGGTATCGGATCTTGGAGAATTGATTACCGTTATTGAAAAACTCTAGATTGTACAACTTAGTACATGTTTATTTACTAGCAATTAGTTCTCAGTTATGTGTAGGTGTAAGCGGGTAGTGTTAAGTGTAGCTTACGTCTCAACGTATCCTCCTACGCACTGTGGTGTTGCTGAGTATACTAAGATGCTTATAACAGCGTTAAAGTCTGCAGCTAATGTCACTGTTCACGTACTATGCGATATTGGTGATAGGAGAGAAGTAGTAGATAGAGAAACAGGTGCATACGTTCATAACGCATTTATCAAGGGTTCAAGCAATTATGATAAAATACTAGACGTATTAGCCGAAATAGGTGGGGTTGATGTATTACATGTACAGCATGAATACGGTATTTTTGGATATACCGATGCAATATTAGAGACTTGTTTAGAGGCTAAAGAAGAGGGATTAGCTCAGAAAATAGTTTTCACAATGCATACGGTTTATCATCCGTTGTCGGGAAATGATAGAGCATTAAAATTTCAGGAGAAATTAAATAGTGTAGATGCAGTTATAGTTCATAGTTTTTTAAAAGAGTTCGAACTTCAGCATCAAGGAGTAAATCCTCGAATAGTCTACAGAATACCTCATGGAACACATTTAAATCCCTACCTTGGAATCTCACGTGAAAACCTTTTGGCTGAGTTATCGTTAAGTAAAGAGAAAATTAAAGGGTACATAATGACAATGCCCGGTTTTCTAAGGAAAGATAAGGGGTTAGATGTACTCATTGACTCTCTGAGACACATAGATAAAGAAAAATTTACTCTTATTATCGCAGGAGAACTTAGGGATAGAAAACTACTTGGTATAGTAGAATATGCTAGTTCAAAAATGAACATTATCTACTTAGCAAGATATTTAACGAACGAGGAAATGCTTAAGTTAATAGCTCTATCTGACATAATAGTGCTACCATATAGAGATAAGAGAGGATCATACTCTATAAGCGGTATTCTCCACTTGTCAATGGGAAGTTTCAGGCCAATAATAGGTACTAAAGTTCCTAGACTAATAGAATTATACCAGTACGCTCCAAGGTTAACAATACCTCCTAAAGCTCCTGAAGAATTAAGCAAGAAAATCCTATGGCTTATTGAAAACTACGATTTCGGAGTAGCATACATGGCATACCTTTACGGCTACTCTGCAAGAACTCAGTGGCTAAGAATGGCTAGGAGGCATGTAAGCTTATATAATAACATACTTAAATCTGAGGCGTCAACTTAAGTTCTAAATGTATATGTATATAGTAGCTTAAATAGTGATTAAAGGGGCTTATCGATGTTGTTAAGTAAAGAAGAACTTAAAAGATATGATAGGCAAATAATTCTTTTCAATGTTGATGGTCAAGTAAAGCTTAAGAAGGCAAGGATAGTAGTTTTTGGAGTTGGTGGTTTAGGTTCTGTTTCCTCAATATACCTTACTGCTTTAGGTATTGGTAAACTATTCCTAGTAGATCATGGTAGGGTAGAATTAAGTGATTTAAATAGGCAAATACTTTACAAAACAAGCGATATTGGGAAGTTTAAGGTGGAAATTGCAGCTCAAAGGCTTAAAGAACTTAACCCCAATGTTGATATTGAATATTCTATAGAGAAAATAACCAGCGAAAACGTCTACGATTTCATTAGAGAAGCAGACGTAGTTATCGACGGGCTGGATAATTGGGAAACAAGGTTCACAGTAAATAAGGCATGCGTAGAGCTAAATAAACCGTTCATACATGCCGGGGTACATGGAATGTACGGGCAACTACTTGTAATAGTACCAGGTAAGAGCCCATGTCTTCAATGCATAATGCCCATCAGGTCTTCCAAGGAAAGAAAAATACCTATACTTCCAACAACACCAGCAGTCCTAGCTGCGCTACAGGTAACAGAAGCAGTGAAAATAATTACTGGCTACGGTAAGCCAGCAGTAGGAAAGCTAATACTATATGACGGATACTCTATGAACTTCCATGAAATACCTGTTTCGAGAAGAGAAAACTGCCCAATATGTGGAAGTATATAGCATTTAATACGTTATTTTCAGTAAAAATACATCTCCATCTATTTCATTAAAGTACACTAAGGTTATAGATGAATTCTCGTCAAACATGTATATGACAAGTGGCTTAGGCTTGAAGAGTAAAGGTCCTTTGCCATTAGACCATGATCTCATAAAGCTACTGAATAACCTACTTATTCTTTTGTGGAAGCCTACAGCTGCAAGGTTTAAACTTAGAGCCCCAAATTTGTTATCCATGTAAGATGCTATTTCGTTCCATGCCATAAAAATGTCTTCTGAAAATAGAAAGTCCGGTGAGTGATGTAATGTGCTATCTCCGAAACCTATAAACTCGTATGCTACAATGCCTCTAGCGTTAAGTACTGAGGTTAAAGCGTAATTGTATGAAGAATCTCTTTCAGAGACAACTAAAGCTCTTTCTGATGAATTACTTATCAGTAAAGTAGCATGTAAAGTAAGTTTAGTGGTGGTTAAATAGAATTTACATATCTTATAGGATTCATTGAAACATATTAGAGAACTATGTGGATCAGCATGTGCTGTCCAGCATGTCCTGTTTATTTTGCCTCCCCAGAAGCAACCTCTTAGTTTACTCAACGATATAGTATATGGTTTCTCTGCGAGAAGTTCTTTATAATTTGTAGTGAGTGTTGAAGGCGCTGTACATATGAGAAACGCGTTTAATATGGAAAGCAGTAAAATTATAGTTGCGCCTAATATCGTCGTTTTCCCCTTAAAAACTCCAACGATAACATTCTTCCTCTCCCTTAGCAGGTATATTAGGATTATTGCTAGTGTAAATAGTGCTGCTACGTAAGCTGCATAGAATATGTTTGACATGAAAGAGGCAATAAATAGCATGGATAATATTATCAAGGCTAATGGGGCAAGTAGTAGTCGTTTTCTAAATCTATCGCTAATGACTATGAGGTATAGTGCAAGTAGAAGCAGTGTAATAAGCTCTGCCATAGAAGTTGAAAACACAGCAGTATGTAGTAAATCTATTGAATAACGTATTTCATTTAAAAGTAGTCCTAAAGACTCTATACTATATGTTTTCGAGGAGACATAGTATAGTGCTAAGGACTGCAGTATTCTGTATGTTCCTAGAAGAAACGGGACGATTAGCAGCCTTTTATTCTCTAATGCCAGAAAGAAAAGCAACATTAAAACTAAGAAAATTGCATATGAGAGAGCGTTAGCAACTACACTAGAACAACAATGTGTGAGTTCACATTCTTCTGTACAACCCTGAATCCACATAGCTGGAAGTTCTGGTACGATAAGAGTCACGGCGTAAACTGTTAAGGCTATAATGGTGGCGTATGTGAGGGCATTTAACACTAACTCTGAGTAAGTTCTCCTCTTCGAGAGCATTCTAACATTATTATATGTGTGGATAATGTTAAAAAACTATTGCTTGGCTAAGATAAACGTAGCTTATATTGGGAGAGTCTATGGAAAATATTTATTAGTAAGTATTTTTGTATTAACCGACCGGTCGGTCGATGTAAGTGTTAAAGATAAAATTGTAGAAGCAGCTTTTGAAGCTTATTGCTAGAAAGTCTTTCTCTAAAGTTTCTGTTAGGGAAATTGCTGATGAAGCTAATGTAGCTAAGGGCACTGTTTTCCACTATTTTAAATCTAAGTCTGTCATAGGTTTGGCTGTTTTAGACATGTTTTATAGGGTTTTTGTTGAGACTCCTTTAAAGAAAATTATAGGCTCTGATTTGTCTTTTAAAGGGAAAATTGGGGCTATTGTTGACCATGTTTTAGATGTTATGTTGAAGAGTAATGTTAAGTATATGGTTATGCTTGTTAGCATTTATGAGGAAATTGTCGAGAGAGGAAGAGAAGATATTGTGAAACATCTATATTTAAAAGGTATAAGCTTGTTTGAAGAGTTTTTCAGAGAAAACAACATACATAATCCTGCGGTTAAGGCTCAGCTTTTCGCAGCTATTCTTGACGGGTTAGCCTTACATTGCATGCTATACCCTGAATTATTCAAGAGTAAAGAGAGAAGAGTGGCTATAGTAAATGAGGTTTTATCGTTACTTAAGGGTGGTTAATTTGGACACGGCTATCTTTCTCTTGGCTAGTAGGATAAATGCCTATAGGAAGAGGTAACTTTTATCGTTATCGCTATTATTGCTGGAGCTTGTGCTTTATTCATATTTTCTAACTGTCTTGTTGAAGGGCTCACAAACTCTGTTCTCGAAAAAACTCTGGGCATTGCTATACCTCATATCGTAATTGAGAATAAGACCATCATATGTAATTGTAGCAAAATAGTCTATACCCTATCTTCAATAGGGAATGTTAAAAATTATGCTCCAAGAATAAACGTTTATAGCGTAATGAAGGTGAATGGAGAGCACTCTTTAGTGCAACTATGGGGTATTGATTTTGAACTTGAAAGCAGTATTTTGAAGTTTAAAGAGAATCTCATTGGCAATATAAACAGACTAGGTAATGGTAACGTAGTAGGTTATCTACTAGCGAAAAAACATAAACCTAAGTATAGGAGACAATGTTACGATAACCTATCCTAATGGCTTTGAGAAAACATATACCGTATTTAAATACGGGTTTCAGCGAAATAGATGGTCAAGTGGTTTTAGTAGGTATAAACGAGACAAGGTCTTCTCTAAGAATGGGAAAAGACGTTTGCAGTGTTATTGTAGTTAACCTTTATGATCCATTAGCTTCCCCTACGTTTAAAAAGGAATTACACGATAAACTGAAACACGTGGGTTTAGGGAACATTACTGAAAAAAGATATACAGGTATTTTGGTTTCAGCTATAGCTGTTGTTGGTTTAAGTATTGTTAATGTTATGTTTCTTGTTGTTGAGTCTATGAAGAAGCAAATAGGTGTTTTAAAATCTATAGGTATGACCTCAACTCAAGTATTTGAAGTTTTCATAATTCTAGCGCTAACCTAGTGCTACCATAGGATATTTACTAGGCGTAGTTGCGTCCAAAGTTGCACTAGGCTTTATTGGAACCATAGAGTTTAGTATTGGCGGAATTTTATATACTATTAAACCTATATACAATATTACAATCTTCGCTTTAGGTTTCCTATACGTTTTAATAATATCTACTCTTTCAAGCGGTTTAGCTTCACTTAAGGTATCACGTGTAAAACCTGTTGAGGTTATGAGGTTTGGCTAAAGAAATTATTGTTTTAAGGAATGTTTGGAAAACATATAGAATGGGTAAAGTTCTAGTTCAGGCTCTAAGGGGTATTGATCTAAGTATTTACAGAGAAGAATCTATCTGCATTATGGGCCCCAGCGGAAGCGGTAAAAAACATTATTGAACATTATAGCTACCATAGATAAACCAACTAAGGGTGAAGTTTCTGTTTGCGGTGAGAATGTAACTAAAATGTCTGAAACTCGGCTTGCAAAATTTAGGCTTAAAAATATAGGGATAGTATTTCAGTTTTACAACCTACTACCTGAATTGAATGCCTTAGAAAATGTAATGCTACCCTTACTACTAACTGGAATCCCTAAGAGTAAGGCACGTAGTATAGCGTTAGATCTCCTAAACAAGGTAGGCTTAGATAGTAAAGCTAACCATAAACCGGCAGAGCTGAGTGGTGGAGAGCAGCAAAGAGTAGCAATAGCGCGTGCTATAGCCAATAACCCTAAAATACTTTTGGCAGACGAGCCTACGGGAAACTTAGACTTAAAGTCTAAGAAACAAGTGTTAGAACTTTTCAGGGAACTAAATATGTCGGAAGGAATAACTATGATTATAGTTTCTCATGATCCGTCAGTATCTAAGTATACTAGGAAATCAATACATTTAGTAGATGGAAAAATAGTTTAACATTTAAAAATAAATTAATAGATGATGAGACCTACTGGGTCAGATTAGAGTATATGAAGAGTCCGTGTGTTGCTGAATTATTCTTCAAAAACTGTTCCTCTAAGTTTTACACCAAGCTTATCTGCAAGTTCTTTAGCTCTGCTTCTAATTGTAGGGGAAATAAGTAATAATTTTGGCTTTACTCCTTCTGTTTCCTCATAAAATCTGCCTATCCTATAGAGTTCCGCTACGTCTGCTTTATCTGCAGAAGCTTTATACTCGACAAGTATTACTTCTTTATCTCTAACTAAAACATCTATTTCAATAATCGACGGATATCCGTAAACAACGCCTTTTTCATCTTTTTTAACCCATTTAGAAACCTTATATTTTTTAAGTAAGTCTTCAATAAGGTACTTAATACTTTCTCGAAACGTTTCCTCTGTGCAAATACCGTATCTAAAACCTAGAGCATTCACGTTTCCTCTAAGCATTTTAATCTCATTGGTGAGAGCAGAAATAAGCTCACCATGTTTTTCCAAAATCACACTATGTTCTTCTATTCTCTTCTGAATTAACACTACTTGTTTCTGCATGTTTTTAATAGCCTCAGTATTTGCATCTATTCTTCTAAGTATTTCCTCAAATCCCAATAATCCAGCTACAGCATAGCGAAACTCAACATCTTCCCTAAGAAGCTTTAGAAACTCCTCTTTAAGCTTAACTTTAGCCATATCTTATATCCTCTAATTTAAACTTATGCTTAAAAAGGAAATATATTAGTTGCTTCAGATTTAATTTAAAATTAAATAGGGTATTAGGTAGTTGTTAAAAATGCCTAAATGCGCTATTTTCGATATTGATGGCGTTATTTTTGACGTTTCGGATAGAATTAGAGCAACATTAGAGGAACTAGGAGTGGATAGTATAGATAGGGTTAAGCGAAACCCTAAGCTTAAAAGCAAGTTTTGGAAAATATTCTTATCCCCTAAATACATGTACCTAGATAAGCCTAGGTTTGATGTTATAAATTACATGCATAAGCTTAAAGAGGAAGGTTATAAAATAATCATAGTTACTGGTAGAGTTCTTGAATCTCAAGGTGAGGAAACAGAAAAACAGCTGAAAAAGTACAATGTGCCATACGATGAAATATATTTTAGGAGGAAGAGAGATAAGCGGAAAGACTATGAATTTAAAACGTCAATAATCCAATGGCTCATATTTAGAGGATACAAGATAATCGAAGTACATGAGGATTCGGAGGAAGTAATCAACAAACTAAAACTTATCCTACCTTCTGCTAAATTTTATCTATACTAACTAACAATCTTGTACAAGTTAGAGAGAATTTTCCTAAGCCCGGCTATGTCTACAATGTTATCCGTGGGATAATTTTTCTCTCTCAAAAAATCAACGAAATCTCTATCGAGTGTTAGGAAGAATGCATTTAAACTTCTAGAGCAAGTGTACGCTATATTGTCTAACATATCCTTATGTCCATGAAGCCAAATACGTGATGCCAGTATTAAAAAGTCGAAATCAGGGTTTATAATTTCGATAAAAACCCCTGAAAATGTTATTTTTAACCCTTCAACTGCTTCAGTAGGTAAGCTACTTAGCCCACGTTCTTTAGCCTTCTTTACAGCTTTACCTATTAACTCGATAAGCATGGGGGAGGGATATAGTAATGTGACCTTGTTAACTATTTTCTTAAGAAATACTAGATCATCATTGCTTACTTCTTCAACTTCAATACCTAAAATAGGGAGAAGAAATGAGGTATCAACTATAATTTTAATCTCTTTCAACAATCTCAGCCTGCAATTTATAGGAAAACTCCTCGATTTCTTCTAAGCTCGTTTTAGCCCATTTTCTCACCTTTAAAGCATACTCAAACGGGTTAGTTAGAGGTTCTACAATTAACTTACCGTTCTCAACACGGTAAACTACTAAGTCCCCCTCCTTAACACCTATCGCTTCAAGTAATTCCTTGGAAGGATAGAGAGTATATCTCTTACCGACTCTACCAGTATGCAACTGAATCAACCAAATATAATCATATAGAAACTGAAATATTAAGTTTTATAGCCAATAATTCTTTACGCTTTTTCAACTTTAATAAGCTTCATACAAGCTCCCTCTATGTAGTACACTCCGAAAACATTTAGATAAACACACGGCATCAGCGTATTTAATCGCTCTAAAAGGGCTTGACTACAAATCAATATGAAACTTTCCAGTAAACATCAAAATCTATTCTGCCCCTATCTATGTTTACTTAATGTTTAGTATTGGATATGAAGGTTTCTTTTTATTAATTGTTCAGTCCGAGGTTCACTCAGCATGCCTTGGGCTTAGCCACTAGCAGTTTCATCATATTTTGCTTCAATAATTATTATAGTTTATTCTGCGTTTAACTGTTGCTGTCGGAGTCTTTTTATATGTCTGACTCTAATATATTGGTTTGGTGCATGTTTATGGGTTTGACTGTTGAAGTTAGGGTTGGTAGGAAGCGTACCATTGTTATTCCTAAAGCTATTGCGGAGTCTTTAGGTATTGTTGAAGGAGGCAGAGTTGTTTTGAAAGTTGAAAAAGACAAGTTAATTATAGAACCTATCCCAGACGCTATATGGTTAGCTCTACATGGTGAAAAAATTGCTGAAATAAGCTGGAAAGAAGTGGAGGAAATTAGCGTTGCCGAGCAGGAAAAATACGTTGGTGTAGTAAGGCAAGAAGCCTCTGTGAAAGAGAAGAAGCATGTTGAAGCCTAAAATACTTATAGATACTAGCTTTATCTTGCCTACCCTAGGTTTCATTGTTGAAAGGGAAATTATTGAGGCTATAAAGTATTTTAGGTTCTTTAAAATTTATTATTCTGAGCTAAGTCTTCTCGAAGCTTCCTGGAAAATAGTTAGACTTAATTTATCTGGAAAAATAGAGATCGTATTGAAGGGTATAAGGGCTATCAAAGAAACGTATTCCAAGGTAGAGATTCCTTACAAAGCATATGCTTTGGCATGTAAAATGTGGGTAGATGGGCATAGGGATATGATAGATAATTTGCTTTACTCTACAGCTTACTTTCTAAACATAAGATTTCTGACAGTAGATAATGAGCTTATTTCATTTCTTAGAAGCAGAGGTTACCCTGTAGATAATGTAATCATTTTACCCGAAGAACTAAAGGCTATAGTTAATAGACTGGAGAATGCAGTTTTAGGGTAATTTTTGAGCTATTTGTAGCATTGCTTGGGTATAGCTTTGCCAGTCCATTAATGCTTTTGTTGCTGGCCATATGTAGTTGTTTATTACATATGGTGCACCCACACCTAGGAGTATACATGCTATTGCTAAGATTACTACAGGTCCTGTCAGTAATGGGTGATCTTTTATTTTCTTCTCTGCATACTCCTTTGGTAGTGGTTTTACGAATATCGTATATACTAGTTTAAGGTATGCTAGGAAAGCTATAATGCTTGGAATAACTACTACAGCTACTAATGGCAATATTCCTGTAGCTAACAATGCTCCATAGAGTAAGAATTTGCTCATGAAAGCGTTTAGTGGAGGTATACCTGCTAGCGAAAATGCCCCTATGATGAAGGCTATGGTTGTTATTGGCATTGCCCTACCTATTCCTGAAAGCTTCTCAATATCTCTTGTTCCAGCATAGTGAATGTAAGCTCCCGCAGCCATGAAGAGAAGTGCTTTAGCTACTGCATGATTTACTATGTGGTATGTTGCTGCTAATGCTCCGAAAACCGATCCTAAACCTAAACCTATAGCAATGTAGCCTATGTTAAGTATTGTACTGTAAGCTATTAATCTCTTAATATCTCTCTGAATAAACATTAGAATTGCCCCTAGGAAAGCCGAGAAAACGCCCATAACGAACACTGCTAATAGGGCTATTCTCCTTACTGAAGCAACTGCTTCAGATGCTGAAAATATTGTGTATAGGAATCTAGCAATAGCGTAAACTCCAACCTTAACAACAAGACCTGAAAGTAACGCGGATATTGAAGATGGTGCTGCAGCATGCGCATCCGGTAGCCAGAAGTGGTTTGGAAATAGTGCTGCTTTAAACGTGAAAGACCATAGAGCAAAAACTACGAACAACGCCATACCATAGTGTACTATTCCAAAAGGTAAGCCTGTAACCGGAACCTCCATCTTACCTAGCTTCAAAGCCATATCGGCCATGTTTAATGTTCCTAGGCTGCCATATGCGAAGATAACTGCGGTAAAGTACATTGTTGTTGCTAATGCTCCGAAAATAGCATATTTCATAGCTGCCTCAATAGCTATCCTATCGTATCTCCTAAAAGCTACAAGAGCATATGCTGAAATAGCAGTAACCTCAATCATGACGAATAAGTTGAAGAAATCGCCGGTGTAAATGCATCCAAGCATTCCGGCTTCTAAGCCCATGAATAATGTATAGTACCATTGAACACCATCGTCAAACTCTAGATACTTAATACTGTAAATAGCTACTAGGAACATTATTGATGAAACAACAACACCGAGCAAAGCTCCAAACATATCGACCTCGTAAACTATACCTACAGGTGGAGGCCACCCTCCGAAAGTGTAAACCAAGGGTTTTCCAACATTAGCTACGGCGAATAAGAGCCTATATGTTAAGATCATTACTGAACCAGTTACAACTACTGTAAGCAACTCCCAGAATCTTCTATCCTTAACTAAGATCTGAATTATAGGTAGTGAAAACGCTCCTGCAGCAGATAGCAAAACCGCTAATCCAGGTAGGGAAGCAGTTATTAGATCATAGTTTTGAACTATTTGCTCAACCATGATGGATCACCTTTAATCAAATATTTTCTTAGCATATTTTTCGAAAGTTTTAGAAATTCTTTCATAACATATTTCTTCCTCAACGCCTTTAACATCAATCCAATGTATGAAAAGCTTCTTCTCTTCTTCATCAACATCAACGGTAACCGTCCCAGGAGTATTCGTTATTGAATTAGCTATAGTGACTAATGCGTAGTCCGATTTAACATGGTAAGGGACTCTAACAATACCGGGATTAATGGGCATTTTAGGATGAAATATTCTTCTAATAACATCCGAATGAGCTCTAAACTCTATTAAGGTAATATAGAGGAAGAAATATCTAATGAGATAGTAAAGCCTTTTCAACTGAGTTATTTTCCTATGCTCTTTAACTAAGACAGAGTAGACGAAAGCCGATGTTATTAGCGCTACAATATATCCTAGCGTTAGATCGATTAGCGGAATCGATAAGCCTGAAACCAATATGTACACTAAGTATAAGGGAATAGACAATATTATTATGTAAACAATTTTCCTCACCTTCAGCTCCACCTCCTAAGCTTTAATACTTCCCTATAGTCTAGGGTATTGTATAGTCTGTAAACCTGTATTGCTAGAAATGCTAGAAGAGCAGTAACAGCCATGTTGATAACTATGGCTGTGATAACTAGGACTTGAGGTATAGGGTCTACGGAAGTCATAGAAAATTCTCTAATGAGTTCCTTTGCAGGTGTTAGTGTGGGAAGTATTGGAGGTAAAGGTTTAGCTAAAGTTCTGTAGCCGAGTAGAATTATTATAGTGTTTGCTGTATCTCCAAGAATTGAAAGAGCAATAATCTTCTTCAAAATATTAGGTTTAACTACTACACCGTAAACTGCAATAGCAAACACTGCAAATAATGCTGCATAAAGATATGTTACAATTGCTTCTTCAGGGCTCATGAGTACCACCTTTGATTTCTTTTTTGAATACGTGTTCAGGTATTGATATCATGAGGAATATGGTTAGGAACCCCATAGCTATGTTTATGAACTCTGCAGCGTTTAGCGGGAATATGGTTCCGCTAACTAGGGTTAATATCCCTCCAACAGGGAATCCTGGGAAGAAACCCCATGGTTTATACTGGTTTTGAAGAATAAAGCCTAAATAGAATAAGGGTATTAAAGCTATAGTTGTAATCCCAAGCAAGGCAATAGACTTTAGTGCGTGCGATAAATCAATTTTCAGCCCTAATTTTTCAACAAATTCTCTTGAGAAAGCAGCTATAATCATTAGCGGAGCTATTGCGAAAGCGGAACCTGCTTGGAAACCTCCTCCAGGAGTTACATGGCCGTGAAATGCTATTACGGCTGATATTAGGATTATCGCTGCGAAAATTATTTTCGAAACAGTTCTAACAATAACTGTTAAAGCATATGTTTTCTCACTTGGCCTAGGCGAGTATTCTTTGAGAAGTCTGAACACGGTTACACAGCCTATTACTGCTAAGTAGAAGACCGTTGTTTCATATACCGTGTCTAATCCTCTATAATCCCATAGAGCGGCGTTAACTACTTCGGGGCTTGCGGCCCACCATGTTCTCTCATATAGATTATAGCTTTCTCTAAGGAAGAATTCTCCAAGACCTCTAATGACCTCCTTAGGCGAGTATCCTACAGTACCGTAGCTTAGGAATAGTACTAGAAGTATTACGACAAGGCTCATGAATATTATGAATGATATTTTTACGGCTTTCATGATTACTCACGCTCAAACCTTTCAGTTTTAGAAACAACATATAACAAGATCACGGAGTATATTCCTATGCCTACAGCAATGTATGCTAACATAATGTCTGGGGCTAGTAACACAGCATATGCTATACCATATGCAACTGATTGACTTGCCGAGAATATTATTGCTTTAACTAAGTCCTTCTCTGTAATAGCTTTATACGTGAAAATTATTGCTGCTGTAAAGAGGTACATTAGCAATATGAGACCTAACGTTATCATTTCTTCTTAGCCTCCATTTTCTTCTTTTCATGTTCTTCAAGTAGGTCGCATACCTTAGGTTCTACAGGAACTATTTTTGCCTTATGTGCAGCATAAGCTAGCGCATGGGAACCAGCAGGTGCAATAATCATTATTAGAACAGCGGTTATCATAGCTCCCCCTGCTACAGCCCACCTAAACGGCCCTATTTGTGAAGATACAGCTGCGATTAATGCTACTCCGAATAGAGGTATAACAGCTCCTCCTATTGTTCCAACAGTTGCTGCGTGAAGTCTAACAAAGAAGTTAGGAAATCTAACTAAGCCTAGTGCTCCAGCTAAGTCGCATATAGCGCCTATAGTGACTAAGATGAGCCCTATAATGAATACTATCCACTCAACTATTTCGAACATTATTCACCAACCTCCTTTCTGACAAAATATTTTGCAATGTATATGTCTAGGATGTAAGCCCATAGGGCTAAAGCAATAGCTCCAATAATCAGGAATGGTGTTCTAAAGTAAAGTGTAAGTAATCCTATGAAAACAGCTAAGTCAAAGGCTAGGCAGTCAACGGCTAGAGCCATATCTACTACTGAGGGGCCCTTAACAATCCTAATAATATAAAGTGTGAAAGCTATTAAAAATATAGCGAATATTATTGGCAAGTAAATGTCAAGCACATAGGTTGTGTCCACTTTTCATATCACCCCTAATACGGGTTTGGTAAATGCTACGTGAACTAATGAGGGAGCGAACCAGTAGAAACTACGTGCCATCATGTACACCGCCATTTTAACCATTATGCCGCTAAGCAGAGCAGAAATATTACTTGGAGCTTCAGAATGGGCGTCTGGAAGCCATGAGTGTAGAGGATATATTGTAGCCTTAACCCCTAATCCAATAAATAAAATTACGAAAAGAAGCGCTGTAATGCCAGGATATGCTCGTGCAAGCAATGATAATGTAAATCTTATTGCATAAAAGCTTGTGTCGAACCGTGTAAGATAGATGATCACTATGAGGATAAACACTATTATAAGTTCTGAACCAACCTTAGCCATGAAGAAGTACTTGTAACCTGCAACCCTGGCTGCAGTTCTCTCCTTTTCAAATGAAACTAGAAACTGGGAGGTTACTGTCATAAGCTCCCAAAACATGATAAACCACACAATATCATACGCTGTAATGACAAGGTACATCATAAGTAAGAAACTAGAATAATTTATTCCGAAAAACCTTAAGCTTTCACGACCTATATAAAGGTCCATATACTTTACAGTGTATATTGAAACAGTGAATCCAAGTATTCCAAGAGCTATACTAAACAATGCTGATAAATGGTCAACAACAAAAATCAGCCTATTCAATCCTAGCGTTAACCCTTCAACTCTATATAGGATAATAATGTACGATAGAGGCTTATTAGTTAGGAGGACGTCTAAACCTATCCATACCATTAGAAAAGACGCTATAGCTGAGAGAAGAGAAACAACAATGTTACACTTCCTACCTTTAAGGACAATGGATGAGATGAATGCTGTAATTAAGAGCGCTATAGGAGCAATGATAAGCTGCTGCGATAGCATCTGCTAATACCTCAATAACCATGAATATTCTGTCTTGCAATTAAAAGTACTTCTTTAATATTTTTTATGTATTGTGACTTAATTAATATTAACATCAAGTATGCGCCACCTTTTTCTTCTTCTTAGACTTCTTATCCGCTTTAATTACGACTATTGGTGCTAGGAAATGCCTATAAGCTTTTATCAATACTTTTACCCTATTGTCTATACTATCTTTTCCCAATGCTGATTTCCCCTCCTTGTTTCATGTATTTTTCCAAATTAACAATAAAGTCTCTTGTAAGAGTTGGCACTTCTTTCTCTAAGAAATATGTTTTCCTCTGTTTTTGCTTTAAAACACCCCTTAAGACCGCTACCCCATATATTATTGCTTCAGGTTTAGGTGGGCATCCAGGAACATATACTGTTGGAGGCAGTCTTACTTTATAATATTTCTCTAGGATTCTGTAGAAAGCTTCTATCCCACCTATAACTGCGTATGAATCATACCATATTCCACCCCCGCAAGCACAGGAGCCAACAGCTACTACAGCTTTGGGCTCGGGTACTGCAAAAAATGCTCTTATAGCTTTAGGTAACGTTTCTCTAGTTATAGGCCCAGTAAACACGATAACATCAGCATGTCTAGGTGATGCAACTAGCTTAATGCCCAGCCTTTCAACATCATGGTATGGCGTAAATATGTTAAGAACCTCAATATCGCACCCATTACAGCCACCACTATTCAAATGGTAAACCCACAGGCTTCTTCTAAACAATTTAAGACTCAAACCTACCACCTCGCATACGAGATATACTTTGCTGAAACCTTACTCCTACATTCATCACAAAGTAGAAGTAATGGTCTTTGATCCTTAGGTACATTTCTAGCTGTAAACAATATCTGCCTTACAGTGGCATAATATCTACCACATATTTTACACTTAGCCATTTTTAACTCCACCACCTGATACAAGTCTTTAGAGTTAAGGGAAGATAATTCAAATTCCCTGGAAAGCTTTATTGCCTCCGTAGGGCAAACCTCCTGGCATCTTCCGCAGAAAATACATCTACCAAGAAACAACATTATTCTCTTCACCCCTCTCTTAGCATCTACTTCAATGCTTAACGCATTAGGTGGACATACGCTTACACATGCTCCACATCCAATACATTTCTCAGTATCTATGCTTGGTTTACCTCTAAATCCTTCAGGAACTTCTATAGGTTCAAAGGGATACTTCTTAGTTACGACCCCTGTTTTTAGGGCTTCCTTGAATATTTCAATTCTCGAAGCCTTCATCTTGCCCTCCCACGGCTAATTTCTTTTAACCTTAAAGTACGCCTTGTACCTCTCTTAACATCTACTACAACTACGTGGTCTGTGCATGAAAAGCAAGGGTCTATGCTAGCTATTATAGCTGGGGCATCGGCCAAGTTTTCTCCTTTAAGCATGACCAAAGTTGAAGGAACATTATTGTAGGATGGTGCTCGAGGACGCCATCTATAAACCTTATTTTCTCTACCGGTTATTACTAAGTGTACGTTCTCACCTCTAGGAGCTTCCGTAAGCCCTAAGCCCTTCCTGTACTCTGGAACTTCAACATTTTCTGCCATTAAGTCTCCTTTGGGAATATTTTTTAGCAACTGCTTTAACATGCTTATTGATTCAAAAATTTCATCATACCTTACCAACACTCTAGAATATACATCACCAGCATCGTACACAGGCACTTTAAATTCTAACTCACCATAGGCAGCGTATGGGTGATACTTCCTAACATCAGTACTTATACCTGAAGCTCTAGCTACAGGTCCTACAACAGATAACTTTCTAGCTTCTTCACGACTTAGTAAACCTATTTCCTTAGTTCTAGACATTATTTCCTTAAGTTTCAGCATTTTATTCAGAATATTCCCTAACTTATACTCAACATAGTCTAGGGTTTCTAAGGATAGCTTTATCTTTCCCTCATTTATATCCCTCCTAACACCACCTACTAAGTTCATTCCATAGTTTTTCCTATTTCCTGTAAGTATTTCCGCTAGGTCCATTATCTTCTCTCTAACAAGCCATGTCATCATGAAACCTGTGTCGAAACCTAAAAGATGGAAGAGCACACCAAACCATAGTAGATGGCTATGTATTCTTTCGATTTCTAATAGAATACTTCTAATGTACTTTGCTCTTAAAGGAACATCTATATTTGCAGCGTACTCTACTGCTTGGCAGTAAGCCACATTATGAGTGTATCCGCAAATACCACATATTCTCTCAGCAATGAAGGGTATTTGGTTTATAGTGAGTCTTTCTTCAGCAATCTTCTCTATACCTCTGTGAACATGGAATCCTTTATATTTAGCGTCAACTATTCTTTCACCTTCAACGTATAATTCAAAATATTCTGGTTCATGTAATGCAGGATGGTAAGGCCCAATGGGAACAATATATTCTTCTTCAGGCTTCACCTTCGCCTCTACGGTCTCAGGCTTAAGTATTTTAAACCTTAACTCCTCTATACTAACGTCTTTTCTTAGAGGATATACTTTCTCAGGCCAATCATATGGTAATATGAGCCTTTCTAGGTTAGGATGATTTTCAAAAACAATACCAAAGAAATCATGTGCTTCTCTTTCATGCCAATTAGCTCCAGGTATTATAGGGGTTATGGAGGGTATTTTAGGTATTGCAGGGTTCGCCTTCGTATGTACTATTATGGAAATTTTCTGTTCATCAAGTAGGAAAACATGGTATATGGCAAAGTATCCATTAATTAGTCTTTCATCGGATCCCACGGTTACGGAAAAATGTCCGCCAAGTTTCCAATGAAGAATACTGCATACATCTTTTACTTTGTCTGCTTTGACTTCTACGATATATGTGTCTTTATGAATTTTCTCTATTCTACCATATTTCCTCATTAGCTCTAGTACTTCATATATGGAAGTAGGCAATAACGATCACCACCAATAGTATTGGAATTAGGGTTTTCATGAACTTTAGTGCTTGATCTATTCTCAATCTTCCAAAATAAGTTTCTATGGTGACGTAAAGTATTGATACAAATATAAGAGAGGCAATATAGGCTAATGATGAAATTATTGGCGGTAAGTTTCTAGGAAGTACCAAATCTATCAATATTGTAAATAACAATACTCTTTTAAGATACATTGAATACTTTAAAACACCTAAGCTTTTCCCGCTATATTCCACAAGTATTCCATCAATTATTTCCGGTTCAGCTTCAGGTATGTCGAAGGGAAGTTTATATGACTCAATATAGGCTAGTATTGCAAACAGTACTATAGCCAAGATAGCTGAAATAGTGTATGGAGGTATTATCGGAAATAACTTTTCTAACATTAGAGAACCCTTTAATATTACGAACGATGCTAGTACTAATGCTATTAGTAGCTTAGATAAAGTCGCTATGCTTATTTCCCTATTAGCACCTATTGTTGCAAATACACTTCCCGAGGAAATGCTTCCAATAGCTATGAATATTGATGAAGACGCTATAAGATAAGTTAAAACCATAATGTCTCCGTAGAAACTTAGTGAAACCCTGGTAATTGAAGGTATTAATGCTAAAGCGAATATTATGTTAGCGAATACTATATATGGCGAAATAATGTATGGCAAAGAATATTCTTCTGTAACTATACTAGGCCTTCTAAAAAGCTTAAGCAGGTCATACCATGTTTGAAGTATTGGAGGACCCCTCCTACATTGAAGCCGAGCCTTAATTTTCCTTTCAATACCATCTATGATGGGGGCTATTAAGAGTAATCCTACAATGTTAGTTAGGACCAGTAGTTGAGTAACCATATTATCTTACACCAAAAATAATAGTATTAAAAATGCAATTAAGGCAAATACTGTAAGCATTACTACAAAATTCTCCGTGCCCCTAGCAAGAACTTTCGCCGATAGTAAATACCTTTTAATGAAGTCTTCAACAAATACTTTATGTAAAAATTTTCCGGTAAGATACAGTTCTTTAAAACTTTCTTCAAATGGTTTAAAATAGGAGTCAGCAGGCATGTTCATTAAATATTTCCTAAATGAAACACCGCAGCTCCACACGCTAAACTCCTTGATTCTATGAGGCAGAAGAGCAGCAATTATTGAGGAGATTAGCGTTAAAGAAACAGCAATTATTAATGGGGAATTTATCGAAACGAACCCTACTTTTAATAGAGCAATACCTGGTAATACTTTAACATAAGATAGAACATCCCCTAGTGGAAATAGTAGTTTAGATACAGGAGATATTACCGTTAATGGTAAAACAGGATATATGCCTAAGGTAACGCATATTACTCCTAGGAATATCTGAGAAAACAACATTACTATAGGGACTTCCTTTACGTCTTTAAGCTCTAGGGCTGGGGGCTTTGTAAATAACGTAGTAAAGTACTTTACAAATGAAGCAGCTGTTACAGCACTTATAAATAAAGCTATGACACCATATATTGTTAGGATGGTAAATGAAGGTATTGTTGAAGAATATATTAACCATTTACTTACGAAACCGTTGAACGGTGGAATACCGGATATTGAGAGAGAAGCAATTAGAGCTGAAATAGCTGTTACTGGCATAAGTCTCGCTAAGCCCCCTAAAACGTTGAGATTTCTTAAACCAGTTCTGTAAATAACGGAGCCAGCAGTTAAGAAGAGAAGAGACTTAAACATAGCATGGTTTAGAGCATGGTATAGTGATGCTGCAAAAGCTGCTGAAGCCAAAATTGCATAGACCTCTCCTTTCATAGAGTAAAGAACCATCGACGCTCCTAGTGCGAGAACTATATACCCCATTTGCCCTACGCTATGAAATGCTAGAAGCCTCTTAGAATCTGTTTGCAGAATAGCGTACATTGTACCTACAAATAGAGTTATTGTCCCTATGGTTGCAACCATATATCCCCAATATATTGTTGGTTTGAAGAAAAAGTAGAAGAGCCTAAAGAACATGTAAACAGCAGTTTTTATCATAACACCGCTAAGTAGCGCTGAAACATTACTTGGGGCTTCAGGATGCGCGTCTGGAAGCCATGTGTGAAAGGGTACAAGACTCGCTTTAACGCTAAAACCAATAAAGAGCATGGTTAGTAGAGCATTAGCTAAAATAGGGTTTTCAGCTAAAAGTTTTTCAGTACATGTTTTCACAATATCGAAAGATGTTTGCATACCCGAAAGAATAATTATAATTATCAGGGCAGAAACTATTATTGCTTCAGACCCTGCTTTTACCATGCAAAAATACTTGTAAGCAGCCTTCCTAGCAGCAATTTTTTCTTTTTCATATGATACAAGAAACTGCGATGTAACGGTCATAAGCTCCCAGAAAATAATAAACCAGAAAACGTCATAAATAATGAGTACTAAATACATGAAGCATAGGAAAAAACCGTAGTTTAAACCGTAGAAGCCTAAATGTTCCTTTTTAAAATACCTGTTAACGTAACTAAATCCATAAATAGATGAGGCAAAACCTACAACACCTAGTATAAGGCAGAAGAATGCTGAGAGGGAATCCATTTTAACATACAATAAACTTAAATTTATAGGTAAACTTATTGGCGAAATTAACTTTACATAACCAGGAGCAAGGATTAAGCGTTCTTCAAAAACTTTATTGAAAAATAAAACATTTAGAGAAAAATAACATATTATTAAAGATGAAATAGTGGAAAAAAATGATGAAATGTAGTTTCCAAGCCTACCTTTAAATACGCTAGAAACTGTTCCTCCCAATAATAGTAGCGTTGCCGGAATCAACAGTTCCACTAAACTATCACCCTTCAAGAACTCCCTATTTCTCTACGAACATTATTTTATGACTTAGAAAATCTATTTTTGAAAGAGCATAGCTTACTTCCAAAGTATTTCCAACAATGTCTTTAAGTATTATTCTACCGTTCTTTATTTCGAGTAAAGCTACATCATCCATTATTTTCTCTTCGCGCCCATTAACTATTAGTACAGCCTTAGACTCACACATTCTATACACCAAATTTAACTTATTTTGCATGTTTAGATATTTTACTGAATAACAGGGAAACATCGTGTACTATAGTACTGTTTTCAGAAAGACCTGTTACACCAAGACCTTTCATTTCTACTTCTTGTAAAGCGGGGTCGAAACGGACAATATGGTATGGTATGTTTCTCTCAGGGAATATTTTTAAGTAGTTCTTTGCAGCTTCTAGGGTATTTACGGCTTTATTTATTACTAAAATAGTCTTTTTTATTCCGAGTTCTTTAGCCATTTCTATTAACTTCTTTGATATTATTAGAGATTTTATTGTAGGTTCAGTTACGCATAGGAAAAGGTCGAATTTTTCAGCTAAACCCCTGCCAAAGACTTCCGCTCCTGCTTCAGCATCTACAATAATTACTTCTTTTCTTTTCAAGAATACGTGTCTTAAGAATGCTTTAGCTAAGGCTATCGCTGGGCATAAACACCCCTCCTTACTAACATCAATGCTTCCTATAACAACCAAGCTTAAATTCTCCTTAACTTTCACACCATACTTTTCAACTATATCATCAACTTTAGGCGTTAATGAAAAGAGAACCCCCCATCCTTCACCAGGTTTTGCCCCGGTTCGCTCTTCAATAAGCTTTACGTTTTTAGTTAGTGGAGTTATTTTAAACGCCTTATCGATAGGTATTCCTAGGCTTTGGGCTAGGTTAGGTACGGAGTCTGTATCTAAAGCGAGAACTTTGTAGTTGTGGTTAGAAAAAATGTGTGAAAGTAGGGCAGCTATTGTTGTTTTACCTACACCTCCTTTCCCAGCCACCAATATTTTCATTACAGCATTAGCCTCAAGGTTTTGTCTCCACATACTATATTTCTATGTTGGCCAGTGTAGTTTCTTTCTCTTCTCCATTATTACAGAGATTATTGTTTCAGCTGCTTTCTCAGGGTCGGGTTCTACATAGAACTTTCCACCAACAACGTCCTCGATGTCTTCTGTTAACAGTTTAGTTACCTTTAAGCTTCCTAGAACTGGCGGTATTGTTCCTAAATGTGTAAATACTCCTGTGGCTACGAAGTACGTTCCTATGCTAACAGCTTTCTCACTCATCCATTCTGGGGCAGAACCAGCAGCAGGTAAATCTGGTATGTCTACGTTTAGTGCTTCGGAAAGTGCTTTTAGTGCTAGTAATATTCTGGAACAGTCAACACAGCTACCCATGTGGAGGCATGGAGGTATTTTTAGTGCCTCGCAAATCTTCCTTAAACCTGGTCCAGCATATTTGGCTGCTTCAGGTGAAAGTAGTCCATGCATTCCGGCAGCTATTGCCCAGCATCCTGTTCCTACAACTAATATGTCGTTTTCAATTAGCTTCTTAGTTATTGTTACGTGACTGTAGTTATGCTTAACTTTTGGATTAACACATCCAACTACTCCTACTATTCCCTTTATTGTTCCATCTTTTAGAGCATTTATTAGTGGGTCCAGTGTACCGCCTAGTGCTTCTAAAATAGCTTCTAAGCTGAAGCCGGCCATTAACTCCATCTTATACTTTGGTATATGAACTCTTTCCTTGGATCTGTTAGGGTAGTTTTCTATTGCAACTTTGACTATTTTCTTAGCTATTTCTTCTGCCTTTTCTGGTTCAAATTCAATGTGTAAGGCGCCGGGTATGTGCATTTTAGGTTCTGTTGTTATTAGTTTAGTATGGTAGCATCCGGCGACATCTGCGAGAGCTGGCATTACACATTGATAATCAACTATCATTGCCTCAACGGCTCCAGTTGTTATAGCTAACTCCTGCATTAACATGTTGCCTGCGATCGGTATACCTAGTCTCATAAGTACTTCGTTTCCAGTACAGCACATACCTGCAACGTTTACTCCTTCGGCGCCGAACTTTCTAGCATATTCTTGCATTTCATCTGATAATGCTGCTTCAACTATTTTCATAGATAGTACTGGGTTGTGTCCGTGAACTATAATGTTAACCATGTTCTCCTTTAGTACTCCCAGGTTAGCTACGGCTTTTATGGGTTTAGGTGTGCCGAATAGTATATCGCTAAGTAGTGTAGCCATCATTGAGCCGCTCCAGCCATCAGCAAGAGCTGTTCTTACGCCGTGTAGAAGCAAGCTCACGGGGTCTGCATCAACACCTACGTGGGTTCTATGCATACATTCACAAATTTCTCTATCTATGTTTCTAGGCATTACCCCTGCTTTCTCCCAAACTTTCATTCTCTTCTTAGGTGCTAGCGCTTTAACAAGGCTTAGTGGTTCCTCATCTTGTTTGCCGAACTCTCTTTCAAGTACTTCTACAAGGTCTTTAGCTATTTCTAAATCCGATCTCTCCTTAACAGGTATGCCCAAAGCCTGCGCTACTGTTCTTAGTTTTTCAGAGTCAGTAATTTTGTATGCTGGTGCTTTACCCTCAACAACAAGCCTTAAGACTCTATTAATATCTCTAGCATGGTCACTGTGGGCTGCGGCACCTGCAGCTATCATTCTTAAAATGTTTCTGGCAACAATAGTGTCTGCGGTTGCACCACATGTACCTCTAGTTGGACCGTATCCAAATGGGTCTATGCGGCATGGTCCCATATTGCAGTTTCTACAGCAAACACCTAGTAATCCGAAACCACATTGTGGCTGCTGTTCAAGCCACCTATGCCATACCAGCTTAATACCTTCCTCTTCGGCTTTCTCTATTAACTCGCTTACTCCAGGTGTTATTGAAACCTGTTTTGCGGGTAGTTTTAACCTTAAATACTCATATCTTTTGGACATAAAAATTTCACCTCCAGGAAGCTGGGGAGTATTTAGCATAGATATCTAAGGGTTTAGGTACGGGAACTGCC
Organism: uncultured Desulfurococcales archaeon; assembly: GCA_964496035.1. Lineage (GTDB taxonomy): Archaea > Thermoproteota > Thermoprotei_A > EX4484-217-1 > EX4484-217-1 > EX4484-217-1. Next base: position 5,461 of record CAZBXI010000013.1, on the reverse strand, counting down.
TTAGCTGGAATAACGGGTTTCACATATACTATTCCTGGAACAGCCATTCCACTAATCATTTGCTTTGCTTTTTCCACAGCAACTTCCTCTAGAAGTTCTTCAAGTCTACCATATTTCAACGCGCCTGTAGGGCATGCTTCAACACAAGCAGGAAGTTTCCCAGCTCTAACCCGGTCAATACAGAAATCGCATTTCACTATGGTTTTAGTTTCGATATTGTATCTTGGATGTCCAAACGGGCATGCTAAAGTACACATTAGACAGCCAATACATTTCTCAGGGGTTAAAATAACAAACCCCTCATCGGTTCTACTTAGAGCCTTTGTTGGACAAACATTAATGCATGGTGCGTCTTTACAGTGCTGGCATCTCATAGGGACGTTAAACATATCTGCAACAAGCACTCTGATCCTTGGTTTAGGTAGAGGTTTCTCCATGGGGGCTTTATATATTTCCTTGCTTAGCGAATGCTCTACAGCACAAGCTATTTCACAACTCCTACATCCCATGCATTTCTCGGGATCTATAAATATTACATTCTTTTCCAGTTCTTCAGGAGGTATTTTGGGCTTAGCAGCTGCAGCCACTATAGAATAACACCTCTACTAGTACTACTTATCGATAATAATTTTATGTTCTTTATTAAATAAACTACCCGAATTCGAAATATGGAATTCGAAAGTCATTATCGTGTTCTATATTCGAGTCCAGGAATTATCCTAGCTTAAACCTCATAATACCTTTCTCACTATATAGGTTTTCAGAAACTATGTCCCTTATCTCCTTATACATTCTAAGAATTCTCCTAGCTTCATCAGTAAGTACAGTAACACCTTTTTCTCTGCCTCCCTTCTTAGATATTAGAAGCTTAATTCCAAGATCTTTTTCTATCTTCTTTATTTTCTCAACATAAGTTGATGGAGGGAAACCCATTATGAAACATGCTGCTCTAAGAGAATTAACATGCGAAATAACCTCTAATAAGCTGAGTATTTCGGAAGGTATTTCTTTACCATCGGGTGTAAGAAGTGAAATTTCAATTTTAGGTATTAGTTCAAACCTTCTACATCTAATAGGGCATTCCGAGAATATTAAGCTTCGAAGTATATCAGAGGTTACGTTTTCTACTTTAACGTAGGAAGATTGTAAAGGACACTTACTAACCCTACCATAGGGGTCAATAAATAGTTTCCTACACTCACCAGTTAAAGGCTTAGCTAGAATCGTTATAGGGTAGTTTCCTATAAACGCCATGGATGCCGTGTATCCATAGAGTGTACCGTAGCTAAAACCTACACTGTACCCCTTCTTTGCAAAAATAGGCTTAATATCTAACGTCAATGTCGCTGAGTAAGGTATTTCACCTATCCTTATTCTTAACCCATACTCTTTGCCTTTACTAACAAGAGATAGAATGTTTTCCATGTTTATACTGTGTGAACCTACTGCAATGTATAGTGCTAAGTTAGTGAAGCCTTGACTTAGGATAACCTTTAAATTACCCTCATTAACTTTAAAATCTTCGGGAGTTGTAGTTACCATAACTAATTCATCTATATTCTCTAATATTCTCCTATCCCGCATCCTACCTATGGAACTCATTGGCATAAAAAGATAGATTCTCTTCGACACCTTACTAATAACCGATATTATATCGAGTATTTTAGGATTGCATAGAGGATTAGGACATAGAATAACTGCCTCGTTGAATATAAAATCCCTTATTTTTGAAACTATATTGCTAACAGCGGTTACGGGTAAAGCAAAACCTCCTGAGCTGCTTCTCCTCCATAAACATCCATAGCAGTTTCCATCACATGAATCTACGACTCGTACTATTAGCGTTTTCCATATCATAATACCTCATCCTACTTTTATTCAAAGTAAACTTCAAAACCGCAGAATGAGTACCCTAAACCCCAGCAATATTTTTCCTTAGTAATGTTTCTACCTATGAGAGCTTCTAAAGCACCCTGAATAACGCCTGCTTCAAAATCACACATTGGCATGCCAATATTCGGTATACCGTAACAGCTCATACACTCGTATATGTGAACCTTCATGTTGTTAAAAGACTCATTAATAATATCTAATAAACCTATTCTTTGATTAATAAATACTTGAGGTAAATCATCTATACTCCTTATTAACCCTTTCTCAGCTAAGTGTCTACCTAGATTGTATCCTGATGCTCTTAAGGTTATTGTTTTTAAAGATTTACTATAGTTAAGCATACCGTAAATTATCATTCTATGTGTTTTAATGTACTTTGAATCATTTTTATCTATTCTAGAAAAGAATGGTCTAACAGTGTTTCCCATAATATATGCTTGGAGTTTCTTCGGCCTATTCTCTCTTTTACTATTTCCTCTCATTTCACGAAAAGCTATAATTCTCCACCGCTTAATAGCCTCAAAGGGTTCAGTAACTTCAACTATTTTTGCCAAAAATATTCACCAGTTAGAGTTTTAGTTTTCCGTTCTTTTAATGCTTATTCCTAGTGATTACTGTGAACTTCTCATTATCTTTTCTTCCTTAATGCTTTCATTTTCAATGTGAACTGTAAAGTTAGTATTTTCTCGGTTTCCATAAACTTAGCAGCTATGGCGACCATTATGAATGTGAAAGCTATTGTCCAGATAAGTGAGGCATATGCTATCCATGGAACTCCTTCTAATAATGCTTTGAAAACTAGTATTGGAGATATGAATGGTGATAACGCTACTAATACTACTTGACCTGTTAAAGTAAACTTACTTAGATCCATGAACATAAGCATCATTCCAGGTATGAAAATAATAAATGATAAAGAACCTATGTATGTTTGTGCTGTTCTAACATCTGGAGCTATAGACCCTAATAGAAGCCCTAACGAACCAACAGCTATTAATGTGAAAAACACAGCTACAACTGTAAGTACTATTGTTTGTAGGTCAAAAAGTGTTAATATCGGTGAAGCTTCGAACAGGGATTTCTCTCCTACTTTTGGCAGCTCTTCAAAGGCTGCTATAGGCGCTGTTATGTAAAACATAAAGCCAACTAAGAAGCTCAAAGTAGCTATAAGTACGAGAATTATTACGCCAATTAGTTTACCAAGCAATATCTTAAACCGCGATATTGGAAGTGTAAGTAGCACTTCTAGCGTTCTTTCCTCGTTTTCTACAGCTATCATGGAAGATGAAATACCTATTGTTGTTGTAACAATAACTAGGGGAGCTACAATAATACCTGCGCTAAAGAACCCAAGCATTGCCATAAACGTTTCAGGTACTTCTTTACCACTAATGTACATGTGAGATTTTGAAACCACAGGGCTAAGTATGAAATCTGGATCAATGCCGCCGACTACTTCCCTTATAAGAACCCTGCTTAAATACGTGTTTATCTCGCTAATTAGCCCTGAAACTTTACCGAAGACAGCATATCCTCCTATACTTAACCCTTTAATAGAAGCATATGTGAGTATCTTTGCTTTTAACCCATTACTTAAATTATATGAGAAACCTTTAGGAAACTCTATAATAACATCTATTTCCTCGCTTTTAGATAGTATTTCCTCAGCATTAGTGTTTTCGAAAACCCTAACATCGAACCCCTTATCTTTAATGTAATCTATGGCCATTTCTGAGTATTTACCTAAATCATTATTTACTATGTATATTGTGCGTTTTTCTAAAGCTTCCTTAAAAGTTGTTGCCATAGCAAACCTCATAATACCTCCTATGATTATGAACATTAATAGCGGGGCTATGATTAGGGATAGGAGCATTCTCTTGTCTCTTAAAGTATTCTTTAGCTCTTTAATTACAAGATCCTTTATCGTAACCTAAACACCTCCAATGGCTTTTATGAAAACTTCTTCAAGATTCTTTACACCATATTTTTCCAGTAACTCTCTTGTAGTTCCTACCTCCACTATCCTGCCTCTGTCTATTAGCGCAACTCTATCGCAAAGATATTCAACTTCCAACATATTGTGACTTGACAGGATAACGGTAACTCCGTACTCCTTAGCATATTTCCTAATAGTGTTTCTAACATACAGTGCATGTGCTACATCGAGGCCTGATGTTGGTTCATCAAGTATTGCTAGTTTAGGCTTAACCATCAAAGTACGAGCTACTAGAAGTCTTCTCTTCATACCTTTACTATAGGTCCTAACTTGCCTATCTATAGCATCACCTAAGCCAGAAATCTTAACACCCTCCTCAACAACACTACTTGGTATACGGTATATTTTAGCCATAAATTCTAAGTACTCTCTACCGGTCAGAAATCTATAAGCACCCGCTTCCTCAGGTAAATAACTTATGAGTTTTCTAACCTCCCCAGCTTCCTTTACAACATCATAGCCGAAAACTCTGACGGTGCCTGAAGAAGGCTTAAGTAGTGTTGCTATGATTCTCAAGGTTGTTGTTTTACCAGCACCATTAGGTCCTACTAAACCAAAAATCTCTCCTTCACGAACGTTAAACGATAAATTATCTAACGCTTTAACCTTACCGTAAAACTTAACAAGATCAATTATTTCTACGGCAAAAACCATGTACTATTCCCTGCTCAATATTCTAAGCCTTTTTGTTTAGGTTAAACCATGTGTCACCTAATATTTTTTACTTAAAATAGTATACTATTTTAAATCAATGTATAGACATTGTTAAATCTTAATAAAGAAGCGGTTATCAGTAAGTTCTCTGCTTATTCTATTCCGAGGTCAAACCAAAAGGTTTAAAATACCTTATTGACATTAAGCAACACAAACATTTGGGAGAACAATGAAATATTTAGATATAAGAAAATTAAAAGTCACATTATTTCAAACTGCTACACTGTTATTCATCACGTATCTAATCCTAGCTAAGCTCTATCCTATGGCTACATTGTTAGCTACGTTATTTTTACTGATTAATAATGCTTTCCTTCCATTCTTCTCTAAGATATCTGCTGAAAACATTTTTGAGAACGAAACTAGACGAAAAATATATAATGCAACCGAAAGCAGATCCATCATTAGCCTTAATGATCTTAGAAAAACACTTAAAATGCCACGGGCAACATTGGAGTGGCATCTTTTCGTATTGGAAAGAGCTGGATACGTTTCAACAATAAAGTTTCTGAATAAACGCTACGTATATAGGAACGTAAATGAGGAGAAAGCAATTTTATATTTGCTAAAAGGTAGTAAGAAAATAAAGCCAATGATTGAAAGTTTAGCATTAAACGGTAAAGTTCGTATTCCAGAAATTCTCATAGATTTAAACGTATCTTTTGAAAACATACGCGACTTGGTAGTTAAACTAAGCAGAATGAACCTAATATATTATGAGCTTAGAAGAGACGGTGTAATATATGTTACTGACAGAGGTAGGTTATGGTTCAAGAAAGTACTTGACACAAGTTTCTTAGACTAAAACTCTAATAAATTTCTCAAACTTTCTTTTATATATTAAGTAAAGTATAA
>CAZBXI010000012.1:0-32980 GCA_964496035.1 uncultured Desulfurococcales archaeon | reverse complement strand
CTGCTAAGCCGGTGGGGGTATCCCCGCGCGGGTTCAAATCCCGCCCCCGGCGCCACGTTTTTCCATATATTCTTTTAATCTTCTCTTTACCGTCGATACAGAAACATTATATTTCCTAGCAATCCAGGCCTTAGAGCAACCTTTCTTGACAAGTTCAAACACTTCTTCAGGAGATATTTTCTTCCTCGGTCTACCGATAGGTTTACCTTTTGCTTTAGCCGCAGCCATACCTATTCTTGTTTGTTCGCTAATGTATCTTAGCCTTAGCTCGTTTAGTTTTTTGATCATCAATAGTAACGTGTTTTTACACTTAGCATCTCTTTGTGTTTCCTCAAACCATTCCTCACTTACTGAGACCACCAATATATTGTTTATTAAGCAATCATAGAGAAACTCTACTAGTGTAGCTGGTTTCCTACTTAGCCTACTTAAATCAAACACGACTATTGTACCTATGCGCTTTTTCTTAACTCTATCCCATAAACTTCTAAAGAGGGGTCTTTTGTCCTCAGCCCTATATTCCTCCAATTCTACTATCTTTCTATCAATACTTATACCGTGTTTTTCAGCCCATTCTTCAATATGCTGAATTTGTTTTTCTATAGAAACTTCGTCTACAACGGGTATAGTTCTTAAATATGCGATTACGGGTTTAGGATAGCTCAATACGGGCACGCACTTGTTATTTAAAAAAGTAGTTAATCTATAAAAAGGTTTTCTTTCTAATATTTTCCTTTACTCACTATATAATCTATAAGTATTACCTCTTATTCGTTAATCCAAAAATAAACCTTTTTGATCTAGTGATAATTAATCAGCCAGCAGGGAATTCTTCATATAAGCTCTGACTAGGTGTTGGCTCATCATCTCTTTTCGAGTTTACTTTCCTCCTTATCTTAATTTTCCTTGTGTAGATTTTTATTTTTACGTGGACATTGATTTATGCTTACTTATTTTCTTCATTAGATATATTGGCATTATTCCTCCATAGCCTAGTTTTGCAATATCTTCTTTGGTCCAAAATTCGTCTGCCATAATTTTAGGTAGTAGGATATCGAGTACATTTTCTTCTTTGAAATATATTATTCCTGAAGATACTCCTATTATAGGCTTTGAATTCAAATACGCTATTATTGTCATTGTTGTAGGTTTCACAGGTATACCGTACGCTACTATTTTGGCGCCCGTCAAAGCTATTGCTTTTGGTGTTTTGTCTGTTGGATCTACACTCATGCCCCCTGTTAAGATAACGATATCGTATTTTGCTATGTATTCCAGAATCTTGCTTTTTATAAGCTCCTCATTATCAGGAAGTATTACTGTTTCGCATACTGTTCCACCATATTTTTCCACTTTTTCCTTCACTTTGTCTGATGCTAAATCTTTAATTCTCCCTTCATATATTTCAGTTCCAGTAACTACGAGGCCGACTTTTTTCTTTTTAAAAGGTTTTACATACACTAGGGGAAGATGTTTTCTTATTCTAACTTTTATTTCTTTCATTTCATTTTTTCTTATAGCTAATGGTACTAAGTCTACTACGGCAATTAACTCTCCTTTGCTTACACCTATGTTACCTTGCCGTGTAACTACGATGAACGTGCCTGAATTGTTGACGGCCAAGAGGCCTTCATAACTAACCTTAAGTAGGCCTTTATGTTTAGCGAAAATCATCGCCTTACCTTCTTCAACACTCTTAATGTAGGTGTTAGGTCCTGAAATGTACTTTGCAAAATTCTTTACTGCTTCATCTTCTAAGATAACATCTTCCTCTACAGATTCTTCAACAAAAACATAGTAGTGACCTGCATTTTTCAGTAACTCAACATCCTCGGGTTTTATTATATGTCCCTTTTTAAAAATAGCTCCTTTAGCTCTTTCAGTAATTAACGTAATATCGTGTAATAGTTTTTTACCTATAGCTTTCTCTACAGGTACTGGTTTCCACATACTTGGCCCCATGTTATTAAAGTGATACACTGTATATTTGAGAAACTATAATTATGCAAAAACAGTTTTGGTGGTGGGCCCGCGGGGATTTGAACCCCGGACCTCCGCCTCGTGAGGGCGGCGTCCTAACCGGGCTAGACGACGGGCCCGATAATGCTTGTAGTGTGTCTTCTCTTAAAATATTATCTATTAAGTTGCTTAATTAATTCATGTAACATAATGGAAATGTAGGGTACTACACCTATCTTCTCACTAATCCCCTCTATGTTAAACGGTATACCTAGCGTTAGATCATGTTTTGAGAAAGCCTCTTCTGTACCGGGAAATATGAGTAGTATTCTGCCATGTTTTGCAAGCCTTACTACTTCGTCTATTTTGGCACCGGGTTTAGCCGCTGTGGTAGCTATGAAGACTTTTTCTGGTTTAACTAACTCTATTGCTTCTTCAATTTCATTTACTATAAGCACTGACCTGTTATGTTTATAGGCTAGTTTACTTACCTCAGGTATCCCGCTTTGAGCAGCGGATCCTGTAACTTTCGATAGAATTAGCGTTTGAACTTTGAATTGAGTTGTATAGTTAAAGACTAATTTAGCTATTTCTATTAAGCGTTGAGCGCTGCTTATATTATGTACCATTACAGCTAACATTGCAAAACACCTAATTTCTATCTTGTAAGATATTCTAAAACTACCTCAGCAATAGCTCTAGATAAAGGTACGGGCACGGACTCTCCAACCTGATTATATTGAACGTCTCTACCGCCTAAAAACACGAAGTTATCTGGGTATCCCATTAGCCTGGCTTGTTCTCTTACCGTTAGAAATCTATCCTCGTATGGATGTATGAACCTGGAAGATCCTAAAACTGTTGGAGCTATTTTCTTGGGATGTAAGCGAATCAGGTTAGGTAGTTGTTTACCCTTAAAACCATAGTACCTTATAAGTGCTTGGCCCCATTTCAGCTTCCTTATCCTTCTCAACTTCTTTTTACTCAAAGGAGGTAGCTCATGATTCATAACCCCAGATGTACCGGGGGGTGGTAAGTCCTTTAAAGCTTCCTCTACAGTTATTCTTTTATGCTTTTTCTTGGGTTTTATCGGGATATTCGATATGAATACCCTGATTCTATGTGAAGGTGTTCCATAATCTTCAGCTCTTAAAATATTAAAGAATACTCTATTGTAGCCTGCATCTTTAAATTCACGGATTAGAGCTTTCTTTAAACCGTTTTCCATTATTTGAGGTACATTCTCCATGATGAATATTTCAGGTTTTAGCTGCTTTACTATGCGTATGAATTCTAAAGTTAATTGTCCTTGAGGATCAACATATAATCTATCTAGAGGTCTCTCTTTTCTATTCGGGTTTGCCGCGGTAAAAGGTTCGCAAGGAGGACTTCCTATTATTACGTGAGGTATTTTTCCCCTTAAATAGGTTAGTATTTCGTCTGAATACATGTTCCTTATGTCTTCACATATAACTATGGAGTTCGGAAAATTGAACTTAAATGTTCTTGCTACGGGTTCGAAATTATCTAAACCTAGGACTATGTTGAAACCTAAATCATAAAATCCCTTGGAAAAACCTCCGGCACCACAAAATAAGTCTATTACATTGTACTGGGTCATACTGCCTTTTCAGCTCTCCTTTAACTTCTTTTCTAGCTCCGCTATTTTCTCTCTGAGAAACTCTACTATTTCCTTATTGTCGAAGTATTCAAGAGACGAACCGCATCTAGGACATTTAAAAGCATTTTCAAGCGCTTCCTCGAAGGTGAATCTGATGTTGCAATTTAAACATAGGTAGAATGTATGGCTTTCCTCAAAGTTTAATCGTTCTCTAAGCTTCATTAGTGTTATCTGTTTTCTCGTTTTTATTATTCCTAGTAATCTGTTTTTGTCAACTCTCCAATAGTAAGTATACCACTCCCCGTTTCTTCCCCGTGTTCTTCTATAAGATACAAGTCCTTGTTCGGAAAGAAAATACAGTTGCTTTCTCACTTCGTTAAGTTTTAAGCCAAGTTTTCTAGCTATGTCTTCGTCGTTAACCTCGCCCTCTGATTTGTACAATTCTTCAAATATTCTTGCCGCATCATCTCCCAGCATTAACCTTACAAACTCCACTATACTGTTCCTCCGGTGTCTCACTGTTTTAGCACCACTTTTTTCCCGCGCTCTTGAGGCACTATTTCTATCTTTGATTTTGGATACCGTTTGTATAATTCTTTTCCTTCAAATAGTCTATCAAGAAATATAGCTAGAGCCGAAACCTCGGAGTGCGGTTGATTTCCTATAGATACGTTGTAATCTGCTAATCTATAATATTCGGGAGGTACTTTTTCAGCTCCTACTATTATTAACTTGTTTTTCCTTGATCTCTTTATCTTATCTATTACGTAGTCTATAGGTAAACCATACATCGTTAAATGGATAACTTCCCCATTACTCCTTTTCCACTCTTTTATAAATCTGATAGAGTTTACCCCGGAAATTATTTCCATTGATCCTCCCCATTTTTTCAGAACTTTATTTAGGCTTTCAATTACTCGCTCATCATTTATATCTCCTAGGACAAATCCGTTAGCTCCGAATGCTCTTGCAACCAATCCTACATGAGTTGTTATTCTCTTGTCTCTTTCAGGTCTATGACCTATCCTCAGTACGTAGATTTTCATACATATTCTCCCTGATTACTGTGCTCTTTTAACTTCCAGTATCTTTGCTGTACATTTTTTCAATTCATTAATGACACTGTTCAATTCATAGTCTTTTACTTCAAAAATGCAGTAACATAGACCATTCTTCTTCTTTGCTAGTATGAATGGTGCTTTAATTTTGTATAATGAGTCTTCCGGAATGGTTGCTGTAATAGAAAATGTTTTTGCCTTTATAAACATAGCTAGTGTAGTTTTTAAATCATCTATGCCTATACGATTTAAAGCAGAAACATAGGTTATAGCTAGAGGTCCATCATATGATGTTGACAACACGTTATATACTTTTCTAGACTTTTCCACGACTTCGCTAAAGTCTCTTACAAGATCTATCTTATTGGCAACTATAACCATAGGCTTTCCTGAAACCCCTATTTTTGCAAAGGTCTCTATAACGCCTCTCATTTTTCTCAATATTTCGCTGTGTTCCTCGGAAATATCTACAACTAATATTAGTACTTCTGCGTCCACTATTTCTTCTAGTGTTGAGAAGAATGCTTCAATGATTTCTAATGGAACATAGTCTATGAAACCTACGGTATCTAAGAATAATACTTTTGCTCCGTTTATGAAAGCTGATTTTACCTTTGGCGAAAGAGTGGTGAAGAGTTCTTTACCTATCTTTTTTGCTTCACCTGTTAATACGTTAAATAACGTTGTTTTTCCCGCTGAAGTATATCCAACAATAGCTATTGTTCTAAGTCCTAGTTCTTGCCTATGCTTTCTCAGTTTTTCTCTTTGACTTCTTTTTCTCTTCAATTCCCTCTCAATGTGGGTTATTCTTCTTTTAATTAGTAAATAATAGGATTCTACCTTGTACTTTCCGGCGCCAAGAAAACCGGGTAATTCACCTAGTTTTCTTTGCCTTACCCATTCCTTGATTATCGGTACTATATGCTTTAGTCTTGCTAGTTCTATTTGTAGCTTAGCCTCCTTGGAGCCAGCATGCTTGTCGAAAATTTCTAGTATTAACTGTACTCTATCAATTATTTCTACATTGCCTAAGGTTTTGACTAAATTAAAGTACTGTATGGGCTTTAAACTTCCATCTACTATTACTGTTATTTTATCTTTCTGTGCAGTGTATTTACTTACTATACGCTTTAGCTGTTCTACTTTTCCACGACCAATAAAGAATCTGGTATCAGGTCTTTTCCTGTTTTGCACTATAAGGTCAACTACTTTGTATCCTGCGGTTTCAGCTAATGCTATAAGCTCCTTTACCCTGCCTTTATTCTTGGGATTTAATGTTACGATTATTGCTTTCTCTATTTTGTCATCCTCCCTTCTTCTTTCTTAGGACTACAATATCACCTAAAGTTAAGCTTTCTTTAGGGCCTAGTTTAGTAGTATATTCGGGTACTATGGGCTCTAGTAGAGTTATTTTAAGGATTTTCTCTAGCTTTTTTGCTAGTTCTATTGTGGGTTTAAGTTTTCCCGCTTCTATTCTTCTAACTACAGACTCCTTCTCCTTAATCTTTTGTGCTAGTATACTAGTACTCCACCCTAATGCTTCTCTTGCTCTTCTTATCCTTTCAGCATAGTCTTCAACAATTTCATATTCGAATTCTATTGTCCTTCTAACTACACCGCTTGCTTTTACTCTTTTCTGTCTTACACCTAGGCTAGGTTGAATACTTGATCTTGCCCTTTGCGTAATGTATGATGGTTGCTGTTTAACCCTGCTTCTACTAATAAGTCTTAAAAAACACCGATGGCAAACTACTAGGGTTACTCCTTCGATAGTTACCCTGTATGTTTTACCTGCTATCTGCTGCCCGCAAAATTCACATTCTACCATACTACTATAAGCCTCTTAGATACTTTCCTCCTTAATCAGTTACCGAAGGCTTCAGTTAAATATATATCGGAATAGTTGGGTATTATAACATTAGTTTATTAGTAGGTAAATGGTAAGAAACTAGTAGAGGTATTAGGTTAACATGGCATTAGCTAGTGATAGAGGATTTCCAGATTTCGAATCGCTAATAGAGTATATTAGGCATTTGGAGAGACGTGTAAGAGAACTTGAAGTAGAACGTAATGCTTTGAAAAGGGAATTAGATTACTATAGAAGCGAGGTTGAAAAGCTCCTATCTCCTCCTCTTATTGAAGCTCAGCTACTAGAAGTTCTTGATGATGGGAGAGCCGTTGTTAAGAGCAGTACAGGCCCTAACTTAATAGTTCATGTAAGTGAAAGCATTGACCATGACAAACTTAGACCTGGAGCCATTGTTGCTCTAAATCAGAGAGGATCAACCATTGTTGAGATTCTACCCTCACATGTTGACCCCTATATAAAAGCCATGGAGGTTATTGAGAGACCTGATGTTACATACGACGATATTGGTGGTTTAAAGGAGCAAATAAGGGAAATAAGAGAAGCAATAGAGTTGCCACTTAAAAGACCAGACTTATTCAGAGCTGTAGGTATAGAACCCCCTAAAGGTGTTTTACTCTATGGGCCTCCAGGTTGTGGTAAAACTCTCTTAGCAAAAGCTGTTGCCCATCATACTAATGCCACCTTCATTAAGCTTGTTGCTTCTGAGCTCATAAGCAAGTGGATAGGAGAGTCAGCGCGGCTCGTTAGAGAAGTTTTTAAGTTCGCTAAATTGAAAGCACCTAGCATAATATTTATTGACGAGATAGATGCAATAGCTGCTAAGAGACTTGAGGTAGGTACAAGCGGCGAAAGGGAGGTTCAAAGAGCTTTAATGCAATTACTGGCCGAGATAGACGGGTTTGATCCGCTAGGTAATGTGAAAATAATTGCTGCTACGAATAGGCCCGATATACTTGACCCAGCATTGCTTAGACCCGGTAGATTCGATAAACTTATTGAAATACCCTTACCTGATGACGAAGGTAGATTCGAGATATTCAAAATACATACTAGGAAAATGAACTTAGCTGAAGATGTTGATCTATGGGAGTTAGCTTTAAAGACGAAGAATGCAACTGGGGCTGATATTAAGGCTATATGTACTGAAGCAGGAATGAACGCCATTAGAGAAGGTAGGACAATAGTTACGAGAAAAGATTTTCTGAAAGCTATAGAGAAAATTATGGGTAAACTGAGATCATCTAGGGGAGCAACTTTTACATCCATTTAGCTAAGGACTAAGATATGATCATCAGAAGACCTACGTTTTTTGAACTAAGGTTTCTTAGAGGTATAGCTAACTTTCAGTTTGGTAGATATGCAGGTTACATATTAATACCTGATAATATCTTAGTCTCTATATCGCCTGCTACCAGAAGAATAAGACATGTTTTAATCGAAGATAAAATTGTCTTAACATTAAGACCTTCTGATGCACTATTTTCTTTGCACATTTTGGGTGGTAAGTTACTTCATGAAAATTACTCCTTCCCCATGTTTAGAGTCGTTGTAAGAAAAGATGTAGCCTCCTTCATAGCTGAAGGACGCGACGTTTTCGCTAAACATGTAGTCAACGTAGACAAAAAAGTTGAAGCAGGAGACGAAGTTATTATTGTTGATGAAGATGATAGGTTTTTAGCTGTAGGCAGATGCAAATTAAGTCCAAGTGAGATGTTAAGTTTAAAAAGAGGAATAGCTGTTAGAGTTAGACACGCAATCAGGAAGAAGGGGTGATAATTAACGTCTAAAATAAATATTGTGCTGAAAAGAAAGGAAAACTTGGAAGGATCTATTCTCATAACGGGGTTCCAAGGAATAGGTGCAGTAGGCTACATTGCTACAAAGCATCTCATTAGGGAGTTAGGTGCTGAGAGAATAGGTTTTATCCTAAGCAGGTTTATGTCAGATGTAGTGTTATTTGAGAACGGTAAGGTAATATTACCCTATGAAGTTTATTATACCTCCAGGAAAGGTCTGAAACTAGTTTTCATACTCAATAACGCTCAACCATTAGTTCACGAAAGAGCGCTCTATGCGAGGAAGATAATAGAGTGGTGTATTGAAAATTCCTTTAGTAGAGGCATATTCATAGGAGGGTTAGACAAAACCACTAAGAGGCCCCAGGAGCGGAGCGAGTTCAAATGTCTGCCTTCATCAAGTTACAATTTCAAAATACCTGGCCCTACTCTTAGCAAAGAACTTGTTGTTGTTGGTCCTTTAGCATTGCTCATAGCATTCTCTGAAATCTATGATTTCCCTAGTCTTACTATATTACCTTACTCTGAAACTTTAAGACCTGATCCAGCGGCTGCCGCGGTAGCTGTAAGAACTGTTGGGAACATGTTAGGTTTAAAAGTTAATGTTGATAAACTGTATGAAGATGCTAGAACTTTAGAGCAGCACCTAAAAAGATTTGAAGAATTTCAAAAGTTCCTAGAGAGAAGAATCCAAGGAAGAATTTCTCATTATATGTGATAATTTATCAATTACCCCTGCTGTTTTCTCATAAGTTATTATCTCCATGTTCTTAAATAGAATTTCTAATTTTTTCCATAAGGTTTCTGCAAGTCTCTTATTTTCCTTTTTGACTACGAATATTATTTTAGAATATGTGTTAACATTTTTTCTAAAGTATTTTTCGGTAATGTTTACTGTGTAGTTTAAAACATTATCATCATACTCTTTCTCATGTTGGGAAAGGGGGAAGGTTTCGCAAAGCTCTTCAGGAACTATGCCGAAGTAGGGCATGAAAACCAGTATGTGAACGTTTTTAAGATTATTTTTATCAATTATTTCTCTGATCTTTGTATAGAACTCAGTTCTAGTTAGAGGTTTTTCCTCTATATCTAGAAGCACTATTGCTACACCTTCATGTAATGCTGGATTATAATTGTTTAGTAACTTATCGTGATACTGTATAATTTCGGGCCTGTGTAGCGATAAAATATCGTATAGAAATATTCCATGAACTTCAGCTTTGACCATAGGGTGATATTGTTTTATATACGTCCTATACTGTGTAAGAGCTTTAAATGCTTTAAATAATGATGGATGGCATCTACTACGTTCTTCTAATAGGTCCCATAGGGTGTTCTCTTTTATTGCTTGTCTTACTCTTTTAATTTCCTGCATTATAGCGTATAGGTTATGAATAGCTATGTGTCTTATACGTTCACTTTTTTCCATTTCCATTAATTCTTGAGGTGTGAACTTAGAACATATAGGACATGAACATGGTATTTCGGATAATTCTTTTAACCTCATTGTTCCATGAGGGAATATGAGCCTTTCATCTTTAGCATACAATATGTACGATGCTGAGTCAAAAGTATCCACACCTAGAGCTACAGCAAATGGTATGAACATTGGATGTCCTGCGCCAAAAAGGTGAACCGGAATACTTGGTGGCAGTACTTTCTTTACGGTCGCTATCATGTGAACTATGGTTGCATAGTCGTATTTTTCAAGTATTTGCGTGGGGCTACCTATGCTAACTATGTCGTATGGGAGTTCAAGAGCTTTTCTTGCATGATACTCTAGTAAGTCTAAATATTTGCCTCCTTGTACTGGGAAAACCCATAGTGTTTTGTCTCTTTTCATGTACTTTAGGCTGATAATTGCTCTCCTTATTGTTTCTTCAACAGTCCATTTAGCTTCTTCATAGCTTGCATAGCCTCCTGTAGGAACGTCTAAGATAACTGCTATGTCTGAGCCTATGTTTTCTTGAAATACAACTATTTCCTCGGGTGATATATCGACTCTGCCATATTCTAGAATCTGATAACCGCCAGAATCTGTTACTATTGGTCCCTTAAACTTCATGAGTTCATGAATGCCTTTTTCAAGAGCTTCTCTTTCTCTATGCTTTTTTAAGATGTAAGCGTTAGTTATTATTGCTTCGAAACCAATATCCTTAATTACCTCTAAACTTACTTCCTGCCTTATGGGATTAATTACAGGAAAAAGTGTGGGTGTACGTATTTTTCCATGAGCTGTTAATATTTCACCTATTCTACCGGCTAAACTTTTATCCTTTATTTCGAATATTTCTCTCGCCATAAATTTTCCTCAACACCTTTCCTATGAACTTACCTCTTTCTCTTTAGATTCAATATAGTCATTAAATAATTTTCTTACCCTATCAGCTATCGGTCCTACCCCTTCAACGCCTTTTTCAGAGACCTTTATCTTTTCCCCTATGACAACAATACCTGCTTCCTCATGCACCTTTACTAGGTTAGGGAAGTATCTTTCAAGTATCCTAGCGAATTCTTTAGCGTCAAATAGCGGTTTCTCTTTAGCTATAATTTCAGCTATCATATCCCCTCTAATGATTACCTTAGGGTATGTTTTATCACTCACCTTAACGTCTACGAGGCTTACGTTTAGCGAGGGATGATCAAACCCTGAAAGAGTACCTTCGAATACTTTACCATCTTTAGTAACAATAATTACTGCTCGTTCTAAGAGGCCTGCTAGGTCTAGTAGGAATTTTCTCTGTGCTTCCTTACTCAATTTTATCCCTCGTAGAATGGATAGAGTAAGGATATATAAGGGGGTTACGGTTTCAACAATTATAGCGGTGACTTTAGTGGTTAAGCAAGATAAAATTTTCGAAATGAAAGGCACTGTAGAAAACATTGAGTTAAGTGAAATACCTCGTGTAGTTATTTTGAATATAAAGTCCAGTCATGGTAGAAACAAAGTCTCCATGGAAATACATGAAGATATACTAATATTTAGAAAGGGTGATAAAGTAGCTCTAAGCCTACATCGTAATAAGCCAAAATTTAAGAAAGACGATTTTCTCGGAGTAGGAATAGTAATGAAAGCAGAGAAAAAGAGCCTACTGATCTCTATAGGGGGATTCTTGGTTTCTATTGAAGGTAAAATGAAATCTGTGCCTAACATAGGCGATAAGATCTATGTTAAAGTTTCTAAGATAGCGTAGTACTTTTTTAAACCCTCCTAAATATAGGGGGGCCATGAAAACTCTCTACGTTGTTTTACTTATCATATTTGCTCTCTTACTACTCTATTCCTCAATATTTGGAGTCGATTGGCTACATAGTCTAGTAAAAACGACTATAGTAGGATACGGCGGTGTAGTGTTGAGTAATGTAATGTACTTTATAACGATGCTGGTTTTAATCACGGGAGCTGTAGTTTACTCGGCAATCTTCTATCTTAGAAGCTGGAAAGGTAGGAAGAGGCATATAGGCAATATAGTTTTATTCAAGCTCAAACCTAAACTGCGGGAATTGAAGGATGAAGAATTAAAAGATGCTTTTAAAGAATTAAATTCTTTTCTCCTCTATCTAAAGAAAAAAGGTTTCAGTTATGCATTAACGTTTTTAAGCGGCAAAGGAAAGGCTGTAGAGATATTGTTAATTGTTAAAAATCCTTCTACAGACGTTTTGCAAGAAGAGTTTGCTAAAATGATAGTTACAGATTTAAAAGTTTCATGCAGGAGGTGGACTATTCATAATTACGGTATTAGCAATGACATAATAGATGCTATTAAGTCGGCCTTCTTTTGTTTCTCGCTAAAGACGATGAATGCAGAACTCATTCTACCACATGTGTATTTCACATTACCTTACGATTACAGTCTAGGCTTGGATCACGATATAGTAAGTTACAAACGTGTTGAAAAAGTCGAGCAGGAAATAGGGGTAAAACTGGGTAAAATAGATGGTACAGGTGAGGACTTTGTACTAACAGTAGACGACATTAATAAGCATATATTAATTCTAGGAAGCACAGGTCTTGGGAAAACAACAACATCGTCCATAATAGTATCAGAGCTTGCTAAGCATGGAATAAGAGTTCTAATAATAGATTGGCATGATGAATATTTTAGACTTCTTCGGAAAATAGGTATTCCACGTGAAATGATAAAAGTGTATAATGCGAGAAAACCGTATCCCTTAAATCCCTTTGATTTTAAGCGTAACGAAAGCGTAGATGAGAAAGTTAGTTTCATAGTTGATATAATGGAATCAACACTTAGTCTTTCAGCCCCTCAATCGTACTACCTATACGAAATTCTCCAAGAAGAACTAAGAGACCATGTTTCCGGAATCTCATTTAGCACTCTTCTAAGTAAACTTAAGGAGTATAGCGACGTTACAGAAGGATACTCTGGTAGAGAAGCAAGATACGCGCTTATGAGGAAAATAAGACCTCTGACTATTGGACAAGCTAAAAAGCTTTTTGAATACACAGGTTCTGCTAAGAAGGAACTTATGGAAAAACCTATAACAATAATTGAGTTGGGAAAAATAAGGAATAACACACTTAGAAGGATTTACACATTATTTCTTCTAAAAGAGATATTCTCAATGTATACCCAAAAAGGACTAAGCAGTAAATTAAAACTAGTAGTGGTTCTTGATGAATTCCATAACTTAGCAAGTACTTCATGCGACGTGCTTGAGAGGCTTTTTTCGGAAATTAGAAAATTTGGTGTAGGTCTCATAGTGGTTTCCCAAACACTCTTTGATTTACCCAGTTATGTTCTTAGAAACGTAAATACTAAGATAATACACTCTGTGAAAACATATAGGGATATAAAAGAGCTTGTAAATATTCTGCCTTACGGGCCAAGATATCAAGATGTTATTATTAATTTAACCGTAGGAGAAGCTGTGGTTTATAAAGTTGACATGCAACACCCCGTTAAAGTGCACATTGAGCTTCCATTTAGGATACAGGATTTCTAAGAAACTTATCCAATAACTTATAGTCTAATAGCAGCGTCCAGTCTATAAAATGTTTTGAAGGGCAAGCCGCTTTCCTAATGGAGTCAAGTATTTCATTAACGACTTCCTCAATTCCCTTATTTGTTACATCTATCTCACATACTTTATTTTCCCCCAGTACGCTAATAGCATTGGCCGTAGGTACAGCTAAGATTTCTGCTGCTACATTTTCCTTTATCTTCCTTTCCGGCCATTTTCTCTCCTTTAATCTCTCATAGAGGATTAAAGGATTTAATCTTAATACGAAGAAGAAATCTATGCATTCCTTTGGTACAAGCTCGCCATAATGACCTTCTATTACCATATACTTTTTTCTACATTTATTTATGAGTTCTTTAATCTTCGCAGAGACTTTTTCTTCATCTATCACATAAGTTTCGCGGATTTTATCGTAACTAATGTAGAGCTTATTGTCGATAACAAGTTTAGATAGATGAACGACGTCAGCATTAAGTTTTTTAGCTAGTTTTTCAGCTATGGTTGACTTGCCTACTCCAGGAACTCCACTTAAAACTATAACTTTAACCAATTTTATTCCTCAAGAATTTTAAGGAGAAAATAGTACAAAAACTATGCTTATAAACCATAAAAAAATATTTTACTCTTCCTCTTCTTTCTTCTCCTCTTTCTTCTTTTCTTCCTCTCTCTCCAATCTTGAAGCTGCTATTATATCGTCTATTCTAAGTATTAATGTTGCTGCTTCTGTTGCAGCTTTTATGGCATTAGCTTTTACGCTAGCGGGCTCTATTACACCAAGTTTATACATGTCCTCTGGTTTTCCTGTAAACACATTAATTCCGTAAGGTAATCCTTCTGGTTTTTCATGTAGCGCTCTTAGTTCAACAATGACGTTTACTGGATCTAGACCTGCATTTTCAGCTAATGCTCTAGGAACAGCTTCTAAAGAATTAGCAAACGCCTCTATAGCTAATTGCTCTTTACCACCAACTTCAGACGCATATTTTCTAAGCAGTTTAGCTAATTCTACTTCTATAGCTCCGCCTCCTGGTACTATTCTTCCATCTTTAACAACATCGGCTGTGGCATTAAGTGCATCCTTAATAGCTCTTTCAGCTTCATCAACCATTCTTTCCAATCCTGCTCTTACAAGAATACTTACTGCTTTCGGGTTCTTGCATCCTTCAACAAACACCATTTTGTCTTCTCCAACTCTTCTTTCTTCTACTAGTTCTGCTTCTCCAAGGTCTTCAGGTGATAACTCGTCAAGGTTTGTTACTATTCTTCCTCCTGTTGCTCTTTCTAACTTCTCCATATCACTTCTCTTAACTCTTCTAACGGCGAGTATTCCCTTCTTAGCTAGGAAGTGCTGAGCAACTTCATCGATACCTTTTTGGCAGAAAACTACATTAGCTCCTGTTTTAGCTATTTTTCCAACCATTTCCTTAAGCAGTCTTTCCTCTTCTTCAAGGAAGGCTCTCATCTTTGTTGGATCTGTTATTCTTATTTCAGCATCTATTTCTGTTTTCTCGATCTCTAATGCTGTATTAAGTAGGGCAATCTTAGCATTCCTTATTCTCTTAGGCATTCCCGGATGTACTACTTCCTTATCTATTATTATACCATACACTAATTGTGTGTCGCGAATGCTTCCTCCATGCTTTTTAATTATCTGCACGTTATCTAGGTCAACGTACCATCTATTTGCACGTTTCTCAGCAACTTGCTTTACAGCTTTTACTGCAAGTTCGGCTAAATGATCTCTAGCTCCATGAACAGCCTTGCTTGTTAACGCTGTTCTAGCTATGTTCTTTAATGTTTCAACATCGTCTATGCTTATCTTCTTAGATAGCGTGTCAATGAATTCTACAGTCTTCTGTAATGCTTTACGATAACCTGAAATTATCACTGTTGGATGAATGTTCTTTTCTAGAAGAGCTTCTGCTGCCTTCAATAGTTCGCCTGCAAGGATGACACACGTTTTTGTCCCATCACCCACTTCATCGTCCTGAGCTTTAGCTATTTGAACAAGCATTTTAGCTGCGGGATGCTGAACATCAAGCTTATCTAGTATTGTTGCTCCATCGTTAGTTATTGTAACGTCACCTAAAGTGTCAACAAGCATCTTATCCATGCCACGCGGTCCCAGCGTTGTTCTTAAAGTTTCTGATATTGCTCTAACCGCCATAATATTTGTTCTTAGAGCATCTCTACCGGTTGTTCTTTGAGTACCTTCCTTTAATATTAGTACAGGTATACCTACGGGTTGGGCAGGTTGAGTAGGTTGAGCCATAGTCCCACCACAGTTTTATATTAGATTTCCTATACCCTTAATGATGTATAGTCCGGAAACCATGAAGCTAGTACTTCTATATATACCTTTCGGTGTTAAACTTAAAAGGTAGACTTAATAGTAACTTGTTCAGTAAACCTTCACAAAAAGGTGGCAATAGTGGGCAAAGTAAGAACCTCGATTGTGAAGAGAACAGCGAGAAAAATACTTGAACTATACCCTGATAGAGTATCGCTAAGTTTCGAGGAAAATAAGAAACTTGTCCAGGAGGTTGTTGATGTTAAATCTAAAAAACTTAGAAACCAAATAGCAGGTTACTTGACACATTTGGCTAAAATAAGGAAGAGAATTGAACAACAAGTAGCAAAATAACTACTATTACCGAGTCCTTTATAAAAACTAATTGCATTGAAAAACTAAAAGTATATTTAGGAGAAAAGTTACTAGAAACAGTAAATTAACAGTCCATTTTTAGTTTTTAAGTTTAAGGTGTATATTGTTGTCTAAGGAAATAAAGCTTAAATTTCTAACTCTTACATGGAAGAAAGTACAGCAATTATCATATAGGGTATGTGATCAAATACTAAAAGAGGGTTTTAAGCCGGACGTCATTGTAGGTGTTATGCGTGGCGGATGGATTCCAGCAAGGATAATGCTGGACATACTTGATGTAAACACTCTAGCAGCTCTTGAAATAAAGTTCTATAAGGGTATAGGAGAGGTTAAAGAGAGACCTGTGTTAACGCAGCCACTTATAGTTGATATTAGAGATAAGAAGGTTCTAATAGTTGATGACGTTGTTGACACAGGTAAAAGCCTTTCAGTAGCTGTTGAAACATTAAAACTTTATGGACCATTACAAATAAAAACAGCAGCTTTAGTTGTAAAACCATGGTCTATAATAAACCCAGACTTCTATGCCTTAAAAACAGATGCCTGGGTCATATTTCCTTGGGAAATTAGGGAAACGGTCAAGGAAATACTTAAATCGTTAAATATGAGCATAAAGAGAAAGGAGAAGCTGGAAAAAATAGCTGAGATTATTTCAAAACAAACAGGGTTAAGAAAGAGTGAGGTATTGAGAACTCTGAAAATTTTGAGGAAAGAAAAATGTCTATCATAGTGAACTATAAAGAAGATCAAAGAAAGCTAATAATAGCTATAGTTCCTGTAAGAATAAGCGAGGAAACTGAAATCGAAGAATTAATAAGGGATATAGGGAAAGTTGAGGAAGGGCTATGGTTTCAACTCGTAAATGCTAAAGCTGTTTTCTCGCTTAAGCATTTAGTATTCTCGTCATATGCATCATTAAAAAAGTACTTAAGCCGCGAATCACTCACTAGAAATCCCCACATAGAACTCTTAATGGTTTTAACGGGGACAAGACAAATAGGAAACGCAGTGAACATGGCAGGAATTTCTAAGGACACTAAGAAAGCATACTTAATAGTTCTCTCTGTAAACAAAGAAAGAAACTACATAAGCGAAATTATTGAGAGCTACGTAAAGAAACATAGCTTAAACGTCGATAAGGAGTTAATAAAGACATTTAATATGAAAGCACCATTAGCCACTAAAATTACAACAGAAGAACTAAAATCAACGACTGGAACATCTATTGAGAAACTGGAGAAAAACATCATGTTAAAGTCGCTAAGCGTGTACTTTAAGTTCTAGCTGTGAAAACGTGTGTATTTAAGTTTCTATGTCTAAATATCACGATACCTTTAAATATACAGAACTATTCGAAGAAAATGTAGCACTGGAGGTGTTACTGTGTTGTTCTTTGAAGAAGAGGAATGGTGGGAAGAAGAGGAGGAGCTTTGGGAAGAAGAAGAGGAAGAATGGGAGGAATGGTGAATCAGTACTGAGGTGAGAGTGGTTCAGGTATGGAATTTTGCCCCAAGTGCGGCAATTTGATGGTTCCCGTAAGAAGACATGAAAAAACAATATTGAAGTGTAGAGCATGTGGTTTTGAATTAGAAAAAGCGCATGTTGATTATAAATTATCTCGCCAAGTTGGAGAAAGCAAACATGTTATTACATCAAAAATCTCTGAAGAAACAGGTAAATCGCTTAGGAGAAGCGAAGAAAGAGAAATACTACAAGAGTACTATGAGGTCTTTCTTGAAACATTCAGTGAAGAAGAAAGTAGTGAGGAAAGCTCATAGGCTATCAGCATTTTTAGTTTAAATCATCAACCTGAGTCTCTTAGCCGTCACCATTCATCATCTAGTTCTCTAGAATACTCCTCTAACAACTGAACTATATGAAACTATATGGAAAACAGTAGGAAGGGGTATGTTGTGCTATGGTTAGAATAGCTACTATTGATGTAGAACTATGTAAACCTAAGAAGTGTAATTTGGAATGCATAAGATTTTGCCCTATAAATAGAACAGGTACAAAGGCTATTGAAATTCGTGAGGACAGTAAGAAACCTACCATATATGAGGAAATATGCATAGGATGCGGTATTTGCGTAAAGAAATGCCCATTCAATGCAATAACCATTGTAAATCTCCCTGAAGAGCTAGAAACAGATCTCGTACATAGATACGGTGTAAATGCCTTTAAGCTCTATAGGTTACCAATACCTAAGCAAGGCATGATTACCGGGATTATTGGTAAAAACGCAACAGGTAAAACAACAGCACTTAAAATACTTTCTGGAAAACTTAAACCCAACTTAGGTTGTATTGAAAAACCTCCTGAATGGGATGAAATAATAAAGGCATTTAAGGGAACAGAGCTTCAAACGTACTTCAAGAAGCTAGTAGATGGGAAGATACAGACAATATTGAAAATTCAGTACGTCGATGCGGTACCTAGATACCTTAAAGGAGAGGTAGGCAAGCTCCTAACTAGGGTTGATGAACGAAATATAGTACAAGATTTGAAGACGGAGCTTGGCCTTGAAAAAATATGGAATAGAAGATTGAAGGTGCTTAGCGGTGGCGAACTTCAGAAGTTCCTCATAGCGGCAGCGCTATCTAAAGACGCTGACGTTTACATGTTTGATGAACCTTGCAGCTACCTTGACGTTTACGAACGAATGAGAATAGCGAAAATCATTAGAAGATATACTGTTCAAAAAGGTAAAACTGCTATTGTAGTTGAACATGATATTGCAATTCTAGACTATTTATCAGACCTAGTCCACATAATATATGGTGTTCCAGGAGCATATGGCATAGTTTCCCATCCATATGGTGTAAAGTCGGGGATAAACTTCTTCCTAGATGGTTTCCTACCCGATGAAAATATGCGCATTAGAAGCGAGCCCATACGCTTCCACGTAAAACCTCCAACTATCGCTTGGCTTCCAGAGCTTGAGCTTGTAAAATGGACTGATATGTTAATTAAACTCGGTAATTTCAAACTCAAAGTTCGTGAGGGAAGTATTCACAAGGGGGAGGTAATCGGTATTTTAGGTCCAAACGGCATAGGTAAAACAACGTTCGTCAGAGTTCTCGCTGGTGAGGTAAAGCCTATAGAGGGGGTTATTTATTCCTACTCAGAAATGACGATAAGTTATAAACCTCAATACGTTTCGACACATTACGCTAAGTTTAGCAATTATAAGGTTATTGAATTACTGCATGCTATGTCTCCTTCGGGAATACCGGAATGGTTTAAGAAAGAAATTATCGTAAAACTCGGTGTAGATAGAATTTATGAGAGACTAATATGTGAGCTCAGCGGAGGAGAACTGCAGAAAGTTGCTATAGTGTCTTGTTTGTTAAAAGAAGCAAAACTGTATCTTCTCGATGAACCCTCAGCATATCTGGATGTTGAAGAAAGACTTGCTGTTGCAAAGGCAATAAAAAATGTTGTTGAAATGCGTGAGGCGGCTGCGTTCGTAGTAGAGCACGACATAATGCTTCAAGACTACCTGGCGCACTCCCTTATGGTTTTTAGAGGAACACCTGGTATTGAAGGTAATGCCGAAGCACCTGCGAACTTAAGAAGGGGAATAAATACTTTCCTCAAAGATGTTGGTGTAACGTTTAGACGTGATGCAAAAACGAAAAGGCCAAGAGTAAATAAGGAGGGCAGTTATCTCGACCGTTTACAGAAAAGCATAGGTGAATACTACTACGTTGAAACGTAGAATTTTATGCTAGCTTTGAGAGACACCTTGTGAAAATAAAAATATAAGAGACAACCCCCTCTATCTTGACACGAAAGGTGAATATTATGGGCGAGAAAATCACAATAAGCGTCATAAAGGCAGATATAGGATCTTTAGCAGGGCATCACGTAGTACACCCCGATACTATAGCAGCAGCTACTAAGGTTTTAGCTGAAGCAAAGAGTAAAGGGGTACTAGTAGACTTCTATGTGACAAATGTAGGGGACGATTTAGAGCTAATTATGACGCATAAGAAAGGCGTAGATAGCGCTGAAGTACATGGAACAGCATGGAAGGCTTTCCAAGAAGCAGCTAAAGTGGCTAAAGAACTTGGACTATATGCTGCAGGACAGGACCTTTTATCAGAGGCTTTCTCAGGAAATGTGAGAGGTCTTGGACCAGGAGTTGCTGAAATGGAAATTGAGGAAAGACCTGCTGAACCAATAATAGTGTTTATGGCTGATAAAACAGAGCCTGGAGCATTTAACCTACCGCTATTTAGAGTCTTCGCCGACCCCTTCAATACAGCAGGCTTAGTTATAGATCCAAGAATGCATGAAGGGTTTATCTTTGAAGTATTAGACGTTTATGAGGGAAAGAAAGTTTTACTTAATGCTCCAGAGGAGATTTATGACATACTAGCTCTAATAGGAACTCCAGGCAGATACGTGATTAAAAGGGTTTATCGTAAAACAGACAAGGTGATAGCAGCCGTTGTAAGTAGTGAAAGATTAAACCTAATCGCTGGCCGCTATGTAGGTAAAGACGATCCAGTAGCTATAGTTAGGTGTCAACATGGCTTACCAGCAGTTGGCGAAGTATTAGAAGCCTTCGCTTTTCCGCATCTGGTTGCAGGATGGATGAGAGGAAGCCACTTCGGCCCATTAATGCCTGTACCGCAAAGGCATGCTAAATGTACTAGATTTGATGGCCCACCAAGAATTGTTGCTCTAGGCTTCCAAGTAAAGAACGGTAAACTTGTAGGACCAGCAGATCTATTTGATGATCCAGCATTTGATGAGACGAGAAGACTAGCACAAAACATAGCAGAATATATAAGAAGACACGGACCCTTCATGCCACACAGACTAGGTCCAGAAGAAATGGAGTACACGACACTACCTAAAGTACTTGAAAAATTGAAGGATAGGTTTGTAGTTGATGTGCAAGCAATGATGGAAGTTGAAAAATATAAGAAAAGGGAAAAGTAACAATATAGTACTAATAAACTATCTTTAGCTAAAGCAAATCCTACTTTAAACAAAAACAATTTTTAACCTCTTTAGATTGAGATGTGGTTGAAAATGTTCAAAACACCTGTTCTTGTAATTAACTTCAAAACGTATGCTCAAGCCACTGGAAGAAGAGCTTTAGAACTAGCTAAAGTAGCTGAAAAAGTAGCGAAAGATTTAAATGTTGAGATAATAGTTGCCGTTCAACCTGTTGACATAAGACTCGTCGCCGAGAATGTCGAAATTCCAGTTTATGCACAACACGTAGACCCTATAAAACCTGGAGCACATACAGGACACATATTGCCTGAAGCTGTGAAGGAAGCTGGCGCTAAGGGTACTTTGCTTAATCATTCAGAAAACAGGTTAAGACTTGACATAATAAATGAAGCTATTCAGCGAGCAAAAGAAGTAGGTTTAGATACTATAGTTTGCGCCGATAAACCCGAAACAAGCGCTGCTGTAGCAGTATTGAAGCCGACGGCCATAGCTATAGAACCCCCAGAACTTATAGGTACAGGAATATCTGTTTCTAAAGCAAAACCCGAAGTAATAACAAACACTGTTAACATTATCAGGAAAATAGATGAAAGCATACCTATCTTAACAGGGGCTGGTATTACATTCAAAGACGATGTAGAAAAAGCATTAAATCTAGGTACACAGGGGGTATTAGTAGCTTCAGCTATTGTGAAAGCTAAAAGCTGGGAAGAGAAAATTAAAGAGCTAGCCTTGCCTCTTACAAACATAAAATAAATGATTATTTTTCTTTAACGCTACTCTCTCGTATACGGTGTTGCTAGCGCTCTAGGAAATCTTCTTTTCCCTATGAATATAGTCACTACAGCTAACGTTGTGATGTAGGGTATCATGAGAACCAAGTGATATGGTACGGCTTCCTTAATACCCGGTGTTACAGCTATGGTGTAAGCTAGTCCTTCGGCGAAACCGAATATGAAAGCAAAGCTCATAGCTAGCAAAGGTTCAAGACCTGCTGAAACAAGACATGCGAGAGCTATGAAGCCTCTGCCGGCGGAAATCTCTTTAACTATACCTCCGAACCAGCATAAAGGCATGAAAGCACCACCTAACCCTGTTAAGGCGCCGCTTAGGATGCTCGTTAATATTCTAATATAGTCTACTCTAACGCCAGCAACATCTAAAGCTTCAGGTGTTTCTCCTGCCGCTAAAATTCGTAAGCCGAGAGGTGTTTTATGAAGCATTAAATGGAGAAGAACACCTAGTATTAATGTTAACACTGTTATACCGCTTACACGTATGATAGGTACTGGAAGAGGAGGCACAAGAACTTCCTTTGGTGGAATATGTATTCCGGGAAAATGCCATACCGCCATCATGAAATACGGTACAAAACCTACTGCGAAAACATTTATACCTATACCAACAATTATCTGGTCCGCTTTACCATATACGCTCAGTACACCGAATATTAACCCTATCAACGCTCCTACAAAGAGGCCGAAAAGTAATCCTACAACGCCGCTGTAGGGTAATTCTGCTTCATGCGCTAATTCGGCGCCAAATACTCCAGCAGCTGCTGTAATTAGAAATATTCCTTCTAAACCTATGTTGCAAAGCCCTGCTTTTTGGTTTATACTTTCACCCATAGCAGCTAAGGCTAAAGGGGTCATAGCGAGTAAAGCTGCTTCAAGTAGGGCTACGGGGTTAAGCCCGAACAGTTTAGCAATAAACAGTATTATAGCTAGGACAAGAAGTACCAGAATTACTTTAAAATACTGCTTGAATATTGCAGTCTTCATATCTTATACCTCCTTAAAACCCTCCTAATGAGAACTATAGCTTCAGGAACAGCTAATGCTATAATTATTAGACCGTTTATAGCTCCTACAAGCTCCGAATAAACCCCAGCAGTATACTCCATATATCTACCTCCATTCTTTAAAGCTCCAATAAATATTGCAGCAATTATTACACCTAATGGGTTATTTCTCCCTATTAAAGCAACGCCTATACCGTCAAAACCTAATCCAATAACATTACCTAGTGTTCCATATAGGGCCCATGTTGGGGGTCTTCCTATTATCTGGGATGCTCCTGCAAGACCTGCGGATAGACCACCAATAATGAAGCTTGTAAATATTACGCTTTTGGCATCCACGCCAGCATATCTTGCGGCATCAGGATTAGCTCCTAAAAGCTTAAGCTCATACCCTGCTTTAGTTAGGACAAGGAATAAATGAATAATTACACAAAATATTATTGCAACAAAAATTATTGTTGTTAAACTAGCGCCGGGCATCACTACAGTATATCTTGCCGTCTTCAAAACGGAAACTGTTTTTTCAGCTCTACCTGGCTCAGCTAAATAATAAAGAGCTAAGTACATTGTGAGGTAAAAGGCTATCCAGTTAAACATAATAGTAGATATGACCTCATGTACACCGCGCCAAATTTTTAACAAGGCGGGTCCTATACTCCATAGAGCTCCCAAAAGCATTGCGAAAAGTGTTGTAAAAGCTACATGTATTATAGGAGGTAATTTAATACATGCACCGGCAAGAACAGCTCCTAAAGCCCCTATATACATTTGACCTTCGGCGCCTATGTTGAATAGTCCTGCTTTCACACCTATAGCGAAAGTTATTCCAGTAAGCATTAACGGTATAGCGAAGGATAGAGTTTCAGCGAATTCTGCCGGGCCTCCAAAAGCTCCTCTAACCAAGGCACCATATGCTAAGAAGGGGTCATAACCGTAAAGTGCCATCAGTATAGCTCCTGCAATAAGACCAAGTACTAACGCTAATGCTGAATGAAGTAATGGTTGAAAAATCTTTGACGGAACCTTCAACGTTTTTTCCATATATGAAAACACCTAGTAACTTCTTAACTATCATTTTTTAAAAATTTACTGTACTATATATGATATATGAGGTTAGTTTAAATTTAACTTGCAACGCTAAATATTATGAAGCATATTCTAGGTTGAACGTTATGGAGAGAAGACCAATAGTAGAGATGAAGAATATAGTAAAAATCTATCCTGATGGAACTGTTGCTTTAAGAGGAGTAAACTTTGCAGTACATGAAGGTGAAATTGTAGGGCTCCTTGGGGAAAACGGTGCTGGAAAAACTACACTAATGAAAATTCTTTCAGGCTTGCTAAGACCAACAAAAGGAGAAATATACTATAGGGGTAGAAAGGTTAGGTTCAAAAACCCCTCAGATGCTTTAGCCTTAGGAATAGGCATGGTTCACCAACATTTTACTTTAGTACCCATATTTACTGCATTAGAAAACATCATCTTAGGTATAGAATCTACTGGAAAGAAAACATCACTGATTATCTCACCAATAGATACAAGTACTGTAGAGGAAAAGATAAAGAAACTCATGAAGGAAACAGGACTGGAAGTACCATTGGATGTGCCTGTTGAACTATTACCTTTAGGTTCCCGTCAAAGGATAGAAATACTAAAGGTGCTTTACCGCGGTGTAAACGTCTTAATACTTGATGAACCCACAACATTCTTAACGCCGCTAGAAGTTGAAGAGTTATTTAAGATCATGAAAAGGCTTAAAGAACAAGGTAAGACAGTGGTCTTCATAACTCACAAGATTAGAGAAGCTTTAGCAATAACCGACAGAATAGTTGTTTTAAGGAAGGGAATAGTAGCAGGAGAAATACCTACAAGAGAGGCAACACCCGAGAAACTTGCAGTTCTAATGGTAGGTAAAGAGATGAAACTCGACATACTATTGAGAGGTAAGGGCGCACCTCCCTCAGCACCTACAGTGCTCAAAGTTGAAGACCTATATGTAAGAAACGACTTAGGCCTTATGGCTGTTAAAGGAGTTACATTCGAAGTAAAAGCTGGTGAAATCTTCGGTATAGCTGGTGTTGAAGGTAACGGTCAAGCAGAACTTGTAGAAGCAATAACAGGGTTAAGAAAAGTAGAGAAAGGAAAAATCCTGATAAGCGGCATTGAAGTTACGAATAAAGGCCCAATAGACGTATATAGGCTTGGTGCCTCCCATATACCAGGCGATAGAGAGAAATACGGTTTAGTCTTAGAGTTCACTGTAACTGAGAACTCAATACTAAGTAGGCAATGGGAACATAGTTTTCTGAAAGAAATTAAAATAAGTAGAAACATTAAGCTCTCTAGACTTAACTGGAAGAAGGTTAAAGAGTATGCTCTAAAACTTGTTAAAAACTTTAACGTAATAACCCCAAGTATAGACACGGTAGCTAAGAGTTTAAGCGGAGGAAATAGGCAAAGACTTCTTGTTGGTAGAGAGCTTAGCAAAAACCCGAGTCTAATAATAGCCGTGCATCCTACCAGAGGTCTCGATATAGCTTCAACAATGTACATTAGACAGTTACTAGCTAAAATGAGAGATGAAGGTAAAGCTGTTCTGCTTGTTTCTGCAGATTTAGATGAAATAATGCAGCTAAGCGATAGAATAGCTGTAATGTACGAAGGAGAATTTATGGGAATAAAGAAAGCTGACGAGATCACAAGAAAGGAGATAGGTTTAATGATGGGTGGTGTAAAAGTATAAATCTCCTATTTATTCTACTCGTTCACTTACTTTAATGTAAAACTTTATTTCCCACAACCACACTTAAATACACGGGGTTCTTACATGAGATTATTGTCTCCAAAAGCTGTTTCTAAAGTAGCAATAATAATAGCAATCATAGTGGTTATAGCGATAATTGGTGCTGCAGCCTTTGCATTTGCTCCTAAGCCAACGCCAACACCAACAAAGAAACCTAAAATAGCTATAGTCACCGACATCGGAGGTAGAGGAGATCTATCGTTCAACGACATGGCATGTAAAGGAGCAGATGAAGCAGCAAGAGATTTTGGAGTAGAAGTTATTGAGTTAATAAGCAAAACAGAAGCGGACTACTTACCCAACCTAAGAACCGCAGCCAAAGACCCCGATGTAATACTAATTGTAGGAGTAGGTTTCTTACTAAGCGATGCACTATTCACTGTTGCTCAAGAATTCCCAGACAAGAATTTCGCAGGTATAGATACGTTTACTCAAGCTATAGCTAAAGAGAAGCTTGGACACATCTTACCCAACATGTTAGACATAAAATTCGAGGAACACAAAGGAAGCGCTCTAGTAGGAGCTCTAGGATGCTTACTAGCGGCATACTATAATGAAAAAGGATATGAATTTAGACATATTGGAGCAGTTCTAGGCATAGAAATTCCCGTACTATGGAAGTTCGAAATAGGATATAAGTGGGGCTGTGATTGGGCACTTAAATGGTATGAGAAGAAGTTCGGTAAGAAAGCACCAATAATAGGTGAAGACTCATACTATGGTTCTGGACCAGACTGGAAGGATGGGATGTACTGCCCTGAAGGTAAAGGTTGCTGGTATAAGAACAGAGTCTTATGGACATACACTGGAACGTTCAGCGATATAACTAAGGGCTATGAAGCAGCAAAGCCAATGTACGAAAAAGGCGCTGTAGCAGTATATAACATAGCTGGCCCACTGGGTTTAGGTATAAACCAAGCCGTCAAGGAAATAGCTGAAGAAAAAGGTCTAGAAATGGGTCCACCATTCTGGATAGGTGTAGACGCTAACCAAGACTGGATTAACCCAGGGTTCATAATAGCAAGCATGATGAAGAGAGTTGACAAAGGAGTATACTATGCAACATGGCTAGTATTAGAAGGCAAGTTCAGAGATGTTATACAGAAATATGATGGAGTACTACTGCTAGGTATAGGTACCGAAATTGAAGGCAAACTTATGGAAGGTATATCCGTAAGCACTCTAGCAGACCTAGACGAATTCATTGAAATGGGTATAACAGCTGAAAAACTTACAGGAAAGAAAGTACTACCAATGAGCCCCGATGAAATTAAAGAGAAAGTTAAGGCTATGAGAGAGTCTATACCTGACTGGATATGGGAGGCAGTTAAGGAGTTAGAAGAAAAGATTAGAAAAGGAGAAGTAGAAGTACCATTAGCACTAGACAAAGAAACAGTAGAATACTGGCGTGATCTACTAGGCTAAGACTAAAACAAACTATAATCTTTTTTCATAAATATTTAAACACAGTTTCTTCTTGAAATCCATACTAAGACGGAACCCATGGAGGGCCCGCCGAGGTTTTAACCCGGGACCTCCAGCTCCGAAGGCTGGTACTTAAAAGGAAATATCCCAGAAGCTGATGGCAATTTGGGACAGTTAGGTATAGACTTCATACTATTCTAGTATGTAGGACAGTTAGTCCAAGGACTAAGAGTTAGTGATTTTAGATATAGCGTTCGTAGAGGATACTATGTTCGGTGGGCATACTATTGCTTTCTTGCTTTCTATCTCTAAGAGCTTTCGCGGGGCGGATGGATTGCGGGATCGAAGATCTTGGATTCCAAGCTGGATATAACATAAAATAGTCTAATTGGCTATCAGTATTGTAACCACATAAGTAACGGGTATTTAGAGATACTATATCCTTGAGATGGCAATCTATTGATTTCTGGTTATTTTTAAGCAATATTTTATTTAACGTATTCTACCCCATCTAGATCTTTGAATTCACGGTCACCCGTCAGGAATAGTATCTTGAGGCGTTTTGCGAGCACATATCCTAAGGC
Source organism: uncultured Desulfurococcales archaeon (assembly GCA_964496035.1). Classification (GTDB taxonomy): domain Archaea; phylum Thermoproteota; class Thermoprotei_A; order EX4484-217-1; family EX4484-217-1; genus EX4484-217-1. Next base: position 5,437 of record CAZBXI010000012.1, on the reverse strand, counting down.
ATCTATTAGGGAGAGGTTCTTGCCCTGCTTCTTCAACTCTATACGTAACGCAGAAGCTTCAGCATAGTCTTCGTCTGTGGGCTGAACTATGGTTACGAAGGCTCGTGTTATTCTCAGTATCTTGACTGCCTTCTCTCTACCATAGTCTCTGGTCAAAGCATAGGCAAGCTCCAGTAGGTTAAACTCGCTAGTAACAAGCTCTTCGCCAGCATACCTCTCATAAGCAGAACTGCCTCTAAGAATCTCAACTAAGGCATAGGTGTCAGCGTAGTAACGTGCCAATGCTCCTCAACCATGCAACTTCCTCAATTCATCCTTTAGCTTCTGGGGGTCAATTCTCCAATCCTTTAGAAGGCCGTAAATTCCCTCAATCCTTAGCCTCACCCGAACACCCTCAGGTAGATCCAACTTCTCCAATGGTCGCAACATACCCTTCTCATACACGGCTTCGACGACCCTACTCATGCTCGATCATCTCCAATACAAGTATAGTGTTAGCAAGGTTTAAAAACCCACTATAAAATCTACATTAGCGACCATACCAGCTGGCAAATGCATAAGCCCTTATGACTTCCTGGTATATCCTCCAACAGACCTCACATACTGGGACAATTATTCTATCGTCTCAACAATAAAGCGCCATGAGCATAAGTATAACCTAAACAAGGCTCCAACAGATATGCCATCTAGGACAACTACAAGTAACTATATAAGAGTGATAACATTTCTGCTCATGCCTTACTAACAAGTTAGAAAACAGAAGATGCCTATGGCGGGCCCGCCGGGATTTGAACCCGGGACCTCCAGCTCCGGAGGCTGGCGCTCTATCCAGGCTAAGCTACGGGCCCTACATTTTCTCTGGAGCTTCTATTCCTAATAACGTTAATATGTTTTTCAACACTATTTCAACGGTCTTCACAATATATAGCTTAGTTCTCTTTTTTCCTTCATCTGGTTCTTTAATTACCGGTTCAGCAGTGTAGAATGAATTAAACGTGTCTGCAAGTTTTCCAGCGTACTCAACTAAACATTCTGGTTTCAATTCATCTGCTGCTTTAGTAAATGTTTTAGGAAATTTGATAAGTAGAATCAGTAGTCTTCGAATAATAGGTTTCCTTAGCACATTGTAGTCTAAGGTCTCTAAGTCGAAGTCAACTTTCTTATCATAGTTTTTAAGAATATTTATTGCTCTAGCGTACGTGTATTGTATATAAGGTCCACTATTCTTTTCAAAATTTAACACATTATCCCAAACGAAGGTTAATGGTTTAGAAGCAGATACTGAAACCAAAGCATATCTTACCGCGCCTAAACCCACAATCCTGGCTATTCTCTCTTTCCACTCTTCGGCCATGTTAGGATTTCTCTTCGAAACTTCAAAGTAGGCTCTTGAAATTGCTTCCTCAATTAAAGAATCTAAATCAACAAATCTTCCCTTCCTACCGGACATTTTAACTCCAGGTAGGTTAACTATTTCATATGAATAGTGTATTAGATTGTATGCTTCCCTTCTATAACCTAAAGCTAAAAGAGCCAATCTTAACTGTGCTTGAGCAAGTTTCTGTTCAGACATTATAACGTTAATTACTTTATCAGCGTTCTTAAACTTCACAATACTGTATGCTATATCTCTTGTCGTATATAGTGTCGTACCATCACTTCTTCTAAGTATTAGAGGAGGTATTTCAAAGGATTTAGGTAGTTTAAGTTTTTCTCTAACTTCGCTTATTTTCTGTAATGTTGAGAAATCTAATGCCGAAGCACCCTTATACGTTGTAAAGTGCGGACTTTTTTCAGCTCTTGCCATAACTTCGTCTACAATACCTCTCCACACTAAGTCACTTTCCCAATCCCAGTAATCGAACTCTACACCCATTTTACCTAGGGTTTCTTTAAACCCTTCAATAACGTCTGCACATATTCTCCGCACAGTTTTAACAATGTTTTCGTCTAGTCGTTTCTCATAGGTTCTCATTATGTTTTGAATTTCTCTCTCATGGTCTTTCCCTTTAAGCCTCTCAATAAGGGTCATTACGAGCTTATTGTTCTTAGACTTAAGCTCGGCTAGTACATTAAGCCAATCAAGTAATTCACTGTTAACTTTCTCTGCTTCTACGTAATCGCCTTTCTCCCTTGCTTCCTCTAGTTCTTTCTTTAACCTATCTATTTCTATTACCGCATTGGTTGCTGAATATATTATACCGTAAAAATGATCAGGTTTCCCCGTAGGCTGTACGCTGCCAAGAGCTAAACAACCGTAAGCTAGTATTGCCACTTGCCTGCCCATGTCGTTAATGTAAAATCTTCGAATAACCCTATGGCCACGCTTAGTAAGTATTCTAGAAAGTACATCGCCTAAAATAGCGTTTCTCCCGTGGCCTATGTGTAGGGGGTGAACGGGGTTTGCGCTTGTATGTTCAACAACTATACGTAAAGGTTTTTCCGCAGTCTTTAATCCGTAACTATACCCTATATTAGATATGGTTTGGAAGAGTTCCTTTGCGGCATATTCTTCGTTGATAAAGAAGTTTATATAACCTCCAATGACATTAACTCTACTTATTACCCTTAATCTTCTTAGGTCTAGTTCACGTAGAGTTTTTGAAATAAGCTCCTTGTAGTTTACTTTGAATTTCTTAGAAAATCTAAAGGTAGGTAATGCTATATCGCCAAATTTTTCTAGGGGAGGTTCCTCTAAGGATTCGTAAATATCATTCATGCTTACTTCAAAACCTGCTTTACTCCAAATATTCCACGTACTATTAGCTATTTCTCGCAAAATATGATCATAAACGTCTTCAACAATAACCTTCATAGTCTTCAACCTAGCTGATTTCCTCCTATAGAGATTTAGTATGAAAATTTAAAAACTTGCCCAAGCCATACAGACTAAACAATTTTTCCAAAATGATATTTTGGAAGCAAACACTCAAATGTTAAGCTTAAGAAAGTAGGAGAACTATTTAAATAGTCCTGGGTTAATACTTACATCCGAGTTTAAAACAATATACCAGGTAATCTTAGATGTCTGAGATTAAGGTGAGGGTCTCTAAGAAGTTTACATTATATATACCCAAAGGTATAGCTGAGGCTGTAGGGATAAAGGAAGGTAGTATTGTTAAGTTGAGGGTTGAAGGCTCTAGAATAGTATTAGAGCCTATACCTGATCCTTTCGATATAGCTCTTAAAGGACCTAAATTCGCTAAAATAACCTTTGAAGATTTTGAGAAAGAGTCCGAGGAAATGCAGAATGAGCTTTTCAGATAAGCTTAAGGTGCTTTTAGACTCAACGTACTTACTCCCTATAGTGGGCGTTGAGGTTGAAAACGTAAGTAAGGCATTGAGGGTTCTTAGAAAGCTTAGAAAGTTAGGAATGCTAGAAGTATACTATACACCTTTTAATATCGTCGAAATCCTAGGCAAAATATCTAAAATGAGGTATGACCGCAATATAGTACTTAAAGGCCTTACCTTAATAGAGGAGGAGTTTAAACTAACCTACCCAACAGCAGAAGGATATATGAAAGCACTTGAACTTAAAAGTAAGGGGTTTAAGGATCTAATAGACCTACTCCTCTACACAACATCCCTAACCTGCAACTTAAAATTTCTAACAAGAGACGCAGCCTTAATTGACTTCCTAAGAAACCTAGGTGAAAGAATGGAGAACCTAGTATATGAAGAAGACTTCATTAGGAAACACGGTATTGGAAAAGCTTAAGACATAATTACTCTTTGCTTGATGGAAAATTAAGGGAATATAATTAACTAGGCAAAAAATATTCAGTTAACTAAGAAGGATCATTAATGTTGCTTAACTACCCCGTATGTAGTTAAGAGGAGTAAAGCTGTATAAAGAAGCAACATAGCAAACATGTTCTACTAGTCCTCACCATGTGGTTATGGTCTTTCATAGGTTTAATATTCACCGCCACCCTAATAGCTTATGCGAAGGGTGTTCATTGAATTTTGAACAATTAATTAGTATGCTTTATAGAGAACCCTATCTAGCATTTTACGGTGAAGTAGTTGATGTAGGAGGTTTACCACTCCTTATCTTACTTGCAGGAAGAGACAGCCCTGAAATATATGGTTTAAGAAGGCAGAGATTACTGAAGAGCTTAGCGCTATCAATACCACTTACAATAGCTATATTAGTAGCGAGAATAGCGTATGGCGACATATTCTTCGAGAGTTTCAGCTTAAGTTTCCCATATAATGTCTGATACGCTGTTCTAGGCGTTCTTGCTTACGGGCCTTTAGAAGTATTTTTTATTACATGGCTCATAGTTAATGCTGATAGTATCCTTAATACTCTCGAAAAAATGGTTTCCCAGGACTTCTAGTCACCGTATTGATTTTTAGACTATCACGCATACTCATTTCGCCCCAAGGAGGACTATAACGCGATTAAGGTAACAAGTACTAAGCTTAATCTTCAAATAAACTAAAAACTCCATAGGACCAATGATAGTCTGGACATTAATTAATAGGCAAGTATCATACCTACTAGTAGGTTGCCTAACCTAAAATATGAAACATAGTTAACAGCAATGAAATCCTTCCTTATATGTGGTGGGTCTGCTGGAATTTGAACCCGGGACCTCCAGCTCCGAAGGCCGTAACCAGTGTTGAAATGTTGCATGGAGGCTAAATAATCCTGCAACACTTTAGGAGAAATGATTATGTATCTTGATCCGAGAGGGCCCTTTCACTGTAATGTCTGAGGATTTTAGTATTGTACCCACGTTTTGATGTAAAGGTTATATATCTGTGAGCTGATTTAAAGAATAGTGGGAGAGGTGGGATATGTGGAAGTTGTGGTTATTGATAAGAAGGGTAGAATAGTTATTCCCAGTCGTATAAGGAAAAAACTCAATCTTAAGAATGGGGATAGCCTGTTTATTTTAAGTATTAAGGATGATATCATAGTTCTTAAGAAGATCGATGTTGAGAAGGTATTAAAGGATATTGCGAGAGAAGTTACTGCATCTAAACTAGATTTAGATGAGATGATCGGAGAAGTTGAGGAAGAGGCTAATAAGGTTGCCAAAGAGAAGATTTCTACTAGACACTAATGTCTTCATAGCAGCTTTTAAATCAGGCTACACGCGGACAACACAGCTTATCCTAAAGCTTCTCACAGATCCAAGTATTGAACTTATAATTAATAGCGTTCTTCTCGAAGAATATAAGTTTTGGCTAAATAAGCTATCAAATAAGCTACCAGAAATAAAAGAGCAAGCAAAAATTCTCTATTCTCTAATTATTAGTAAAGCTACTTTAGTAGAACCTGACCCGTATCATATTGAACAATGTAAGCCATTTATCCCCAAGAACGAGTTAGCTGACCTATACCATGCTGCAACCTGCTTGATTGTAATAAAATGTCATAAGACCCGAACCCCGCCCTTTCAATAGAAGATTTACCTAAATC
>CAZBXI010000011.1:0-34999 GCA_964496035.1 uncultured Desulfurococcales archaeon | reverse complement strand
ATTTTAAATGGTCCCGCGGGGGGGATTCGAACCCCCGACCACCCGGTTTCTACTTGGGTGCTTTATTGCCGACGTATGCTCATCCTCATAAGCGGATTGTGCCCGCATCGTCGCATACGCGGGGGTTATGCACCCACCTACAGCCGGGCGCTCTGCCGCTGAGCTACCGCGGGGCAGTAATGGTCACTAAGTAACTTTATTTCTCTGAGTTATTAAGTTTTATTTCCTCTTCCTTCCATAGTAGTGTTTTTATCAAGTTACTTTATTGTAAGACAGTTTACTTACTAACCTGCACACTGCGGGATCTATTAGGTGAGCAAAAACATAGGCTGTAATCATTAAGCAGCATGCTGTATTTGGATTTTAGTTTTCGAGTAATTAGATGCTTCGCGGATAAGAGTATAAGATCTAACATGACATGCTTGCGTTGCCACGTAATATTGGTTTATTTAAACTTACACACTATTTTGAGCTGAAAGCTTAAGGTAAAATTGGCGGGCCCGCGGGGATTTGAACCCCGGACTACCAGCTCCGCAGGCTGGCGCCCTATCCAGGCTAGGCCACGGGCCCTCCTTGTAATATTTAACCAGTTTCTGGGAATATAAAAGTCTGGGTTTCGGTTCAAAGGGGGATTTTCTTTTAAACGGTTATCTACTTATGTAGGGTTTAGGGAGTAAGTGGCGGACAATGGGTCAGCAATTAACGTTAGATAGCTTCATTGCGAAACCTAAATCTAAGCGTAGGAAGAAACCCCGTGTTATTAGGAAGAAGAGAGAAAGCCCTATCAAAGCCTTGGAAATTAAGGTTGTTGAAAGTAAGAATACCGGTCCATGCTACCTATTATCAGTAGTTTATGATGGTAAAAGGCGAAAGGCTCTAGTTAAACTCTATGACCCTCAAACAGAGGATATTGTTTTTTGGTATGATAATACAGGGCACTTACCCTACTTTTTAACAGATCTTCCACCAGATAAAGTACATGAAATAGATAAGATAGTGAACCATCCATCATTCGACCATGTTGAAGTTGTGGAAAAACATGATTTACTTAAGGACTCTAAGGTACGTATGACAAAAATAGTTATGAAAGAGCCTAGGTCCGTGGGGACAGTACGCGATTACGTACCTAAAGCATGGGAAGCTCATATAAAATACCATAACAACTACATTTACGATACAGGCCTAATACCAGGTATGCTTTACAAAGTAGAAAATGGTTCTCTAAAGAAGGTAGATATTAAAATACCTGAGGACATTGTGAGAAAAGTGGAAGAGTTGTTTAAAGGGGAAGATGAAGAATTTAAAAAACTTGTTAAAGAATGGCTACCGCTATTCCAGCTACCTCCACCTAAACTGAAAAGACTTGCACTAGATATTGAAGTTTACACGGCTACTAAGAATAGGATACCAGATCCCAAGGAAGCTACAGAAAGAATAATAAGTGTTTCTCTTGTAGGCTCTGATGGTTTAAAGAAGATACTTTTGCTACATAGAAAAGATACTGAGTTTGGACATAAACCTTCAGAATACCCGGAAGATGCTGAAATAGAAATCTTTGATAGCGAAAGACAGTTAATAGCTGAAGTATTTAGGACCATAAACTCATACCCTATACTCTTAACATTTAATGGGGACAACTTTGACCTACCATACTTACATAATAGAGCAAAAAGGCTAGGTATAAGTGAAAAATACATACCCATAATCATAGTTGAGGATGAAGCAAGGTTAAAGAAGGGAATACATATAGACCTCTACAGGTTCTTCAACAATAAAGCAATTCAAGTATATGCTTTTGGAGGAAAATATAAAGAATTCACCTTAGATGCTATAGCGTCGGCTCTTCTAGGCTATTCTAAAGTTGTCATAGAAGCTGTTGCAAGCGATTTAACACTAAGCGAATTAGCCTCATATAACTTTAGAGACTCGCAACTAACACTTAATTTAACAACGTTCAACGACGACTTAGTAATGAAGCTAATTATACTGTTAATGCGAATATCTCGTCTCTCAATGGATGAGCTTACAAGACACGCAGTATCCCACTGGATAAAGAATCTCCTATACTGGGTTCATAGAAGAAATAACTACCTAATACCGTTAGCTGAAGATATCATAGCTGAAAAAGGTGAAGCAGTAACGGAAGCAATAATTAAAGGTAAAAAGTATGCTGGTGCTATAGTTGTTAAGCCGCCTGCAGGAGTATATTTCAATGTAACCGTAATGGACTTTGCCTCACTATACCCAAGCATAATTAAAAAGTGGAATTTAAGTTACGAAACAGTTAGATGCCCCCACCCAGAATGTCAATCCAACGTAATACCTGAAACAAAACATTGGGTTTGCAAGAAGAGAAAGGGCATAACAGCATTAATTACAGGTTTGCTAAGGGACTTCAGAGTCAAAATATATAAGAAAGCTGCTAAAAATAAAGCTCTAAGTGAAACTGAAAGAGCATGGTATGACATCGTACAGCAAGCTATGAAAGTTTTCATTAACGCATCATACGGTGTTTTCGGAGCATCAACTTTCCCCCTATACTGTCCTCCCGCTGCAGAAAGCGTAACAGCCATAGGGAGGTATGCTATTAAAAGCACGATTGCCAAAGCTCGCGAGTTAGGATTAAAGGTACTTTATGGAGACACAGACTCCCTATTTCTGCACAACCCGCCAGAGGAGAAAATAGAAGAGCTAGAAAAGTGGGTTGAAGAAGAATTAGGACTCGAAATAGAGGTAGATAAGATCTATAGGTACGTAGCATTTTCTGGGAGAAAGAAGAACTACATAGGCATATACCCTGACGGTTCCGTTGATGTTAAAGGTCTTGTAGGTAAGAAGAGAAATACTCCCGAGTTTGTGAAAAAAGCTTTCTATAGTGTGTTAGAAGCTTTAGGTAAAGTAAAGAACCCGGAAGAGTTCGAAAAAGTAAAGGCTTTGATTAGAGAAATAGTTAGAGAAAGCTATAATAGGCTAAGAAATAGGGAACTCACATTAGATGAACTAGCTTTCAAAGTTTTCCTATCTAAGAACATTGAAGAATACGTAAAAACAGTTCCTCAGCACGTTAGAGCTGCTAAAATGCTTAAGGAGGTTGGTTTAGATGTTAGAAAAGGAGACATAGTAATGTTCGTAAAGGTGAGATCTAAGTATGGTGTGAAACCAGTACAATTAGCTAAGATAAGCGAAATAGACGTAAATAAGTATGTTGAAAGCATTGAAAGCACGTTCGAACAGTTATTGGATGCATTGAACATAGAGTTCAAAGAAATAATGGGTATATCAAAGCTCGAGGCATTCTTCTAACATACAGTTAGATACTTTAAACATTCCCTATTTTTAAGCACAAGACTAATTTCTTCTAGGTTTTTAAAAGGTCTGTTCTTCAAAATAGCTAAGACTTCATCACGAGACATATAGGGAATTAATCTTAGCAGCTTTGGTTTTGCCTTGTTTACATTTAAAGGGTAAGGTATGGCAATAGCTGATCTATGTTCATGGTCCACTATGGTAAAGTCCATAAATTTTCTTAATGGTAGTTTTTCAGGAATTTTTAGCATTAAAGGATAACTACCTACCTGTCTAGCATAGGTATATTCGTTAATGTATTTCTCAGTGAAAACTTCCCTTAGCACTGTACCTTTAGGAACTAATCTTCTGAGAAGCACTGGTTCTATATTTTTCTTAACTTTTAACTTAAATGACTTAAAATATGACTTATGTTTTCTAATTACTTTATCGCCTATGGTCCACATTCTGGTTCTAGGAAACACCATAACTTGTCTTATGTTTATACGTCTAATCAGTAATCCTTGTTCTACAATCTTTTTTAGAAACTCGTAATTTAGTTCATAAGTTTTCTTAGTTTCGCCTTTTAACCCAAAAAGCAGGTTTATTCCAGGTAAGAGCTCTGGTAACCCGTTGAATCCTCTTCTAGCACCTACTTCGTTTATTACCTTAACAGCCTTTAATGCTTCCTCCATAGTTACTTTTAAATTGTTTTGTTTAACCACCATGGGGTCTACAGATTCTACACCAAAAGCAGCTACATCCCCAGGAGTATGGTATTTAATAATTATTTTAGCTACTTCCCTAGATTCTTTCGGATGATGAGCTACGGTTCCTGGGTTAACGTTGTCTATGTGTAACGTTTTTAAGTGCGGTGCAACGTTACGTATTCCCCGAAATAATTTCTCTATTTCAGAAGGTTCAGGTTTTGGAAACTCCTCTAAACCTACTTTTCTTGCCTTATAGACGAAAATATCGGGTTGCCTGCCAAGCCTAAAGAACTTTACCCCCAATTTATAAAGCTCCTCTACCTCTTTAACAATGCATTTTTGCTCTCTGAACTTTGGTAAACCGTAAAGCGGCTCTATGCAGAAGGAACAACCTCCAGTAATTACCCTAGGGCAACCTCTGTACGTCTCCAGTTCAATAATTAGGTTTAAACCGTAGTTAGGATGTTGAGTAACTATTCTAGTTCCTTTAATGATGAATTCCTCTATTTCATTGTAGGATGCACGCATAGTGTATGGATCTGCTTTTTCCAAGCTGTCTTCACGTATTACTTCGTAGACGAAAACTTCGGGATCCCCCTTCACGATAACGTCGAAATTCTCTTTAATTTTTGTAGGAAGTTCAGCTACTTTACCACCTACAGTTCCTATGCCAAATTTTGCAGCCGGCCCTACAAGTATTTTTGATGGTTTGTCAATTATTTTAAACCACTCTTCAAGTTCTTTTATGCTTATAGGTTTTCCTCCAAGATACTTGCCTGGTACAGTAACCCCAGCAATAACGATTACAAGGTCGTAACTGTTTGCCTCTTGAAAGAACATGTAATCTAATGTTCTAGCCTGATCTACTGTAAAATACTTTACCTTGACATCTTTTCTCGCAGACCATATAGCACCAGCAATGTATCTAGGATAAACATCCATGTAGGGTGGTACGCCTAGGCCTGCAGGCTCATCCGTATATCCGTCAAGTATTAGTACTTTGTTTATCCTTGAAATATTCCCAGCCTCTGTTTATAGTTCTTTTTTCTTTCTCCGTTGTAACGTATATTTCTTTAGCATATATTACTTCGCCAAGTACTTCTAAGCTATCGTATTCCATCTTTAAGTCTCTTAGTTTATTTGCTATACTTCTGTCGACGATAAAAACTATGCTGTAATCCTCACCTCCATATAAAGCTAGGTTTAGCGGATCTAGATTATACGTTTTTGAGTACTCAAGCACCTCTTCCTCTATAGGGATATTTGATATCTTAAAACCTACATTATTTGCTTTGCTTAAATCCCAAAGTGTTTCCGCAAGCCCATCGCTTACGTCTTCTGATGAACGTATGTACTCGTTTAAGTTTTCAAATATTTCCAGAACTTCAAGGTTTATCTTGGGTCTTTTCGTCTTATCTAGGACCTTTCTCCACGGTGTTATATCTACTCTATTGTAGTGTGCGTGTAGAGCAACACCTGTTAAGCCATAGTAGCCCCATGTTAGGACAAGGTCTCCCTCCTTTAATGGTCTCTTACTCTTCCTAGGTATTGGAGGTGTTTCCGAAATACCTATCGTAACTACGTCTATCCATTCATCTCTAGGTGTTTCGTTTAAGTCGCCGCCAAGATATAATGCTGAATGGTACTTTGAAGAATCTCTTAAACCGCGGATAATTTTCCTTAGCCCCCTTATGTTCATGCTTCTACGAACTCCTAGAGAAGATAAAGTAATTGCAGGCTTACCTCCTTTAGCAACAACATCACTTATGGAAGCTGATGCTGCTTTCCATCCAACATCATAGTAGTCCATCCAGTAGTATCTTGCACTTTTAAAGCTGAAACCGTCAATATTTACTATAAAGAACCTCTCATCAACACGCATGGAAATGGCATCATCTGGAAATGGTAAATACCGTGAACTTACAATCAAATCCTTTATCCTATTGAGAACCTCCCTTTCACCTAAGTCTTTAAGCATAACCATAACCTTTAAACCCCAAAACATGTAGGAAACAATCTAGGGAGCCGCCGTAGCTCAGCAGGTAGAGCGCCAGCCTCGTAAGCTGGTGGTCGCGGGTTCAAATCCCGCCGGCGGCTCCAACTCTTCCTCCCTACGGAAAAAGTTAAGATTTTCTGAGAAGCTTAGATTTTAGTACTAAAGCCGTTATTATATGAAGAAGCAAAATATGCGCTTGGATACAAAACCCCTGCCTCATTAATTAACTTTATAAATGAATAAGGGAAATAAAGCATTACTGAAGCGCGGGGGTGCCCGAGCTAGGACAAAGGGGTCGGGCTGAGGCCCCGATGGCGTAGGCCTGCGTGGGTTCAAATCCCACCCCCCGCACCAAAATAATGACCTTCTTTACTTCTATCGTGCCCCTCTAAATACTTAGGATCAGAACTCATTTTCATGCTTTTTAGAGCTACATCATTGTCTTAATTAAATCTTAATTAAATGATGTACTATGTGTTTTATGACATAAAGGTAATTCAGCGCTTACCATACTTTAAGAAAGCCTAAGATAAGGCCCAGCAATGCCGATGCTAGCAATGAGAATAGTGGATGTATTTTAAACACTGATACTGAAACTATAACAAATACTGCTATTACTATGATCGATAATATTTGAGGTATTTTAGGTAGCGCCACATACGTTCCTTTTACTGTTGAAAACAATGCTAAAATAATCAATCCTATAACAGCAGCTTTTAAACCATTTAGTAATGCTTGAACAAACCTATTGGTAATGTATGTAGCAAGAGCATAAGCAATTAGGGAAACTATAGTGAAAGGCGGCAAAATAACCGCTGAAGTAGCTACAAATGCCCCTAGAGGCCCTGCAAGTTTGAAGCCGACATATGTAGCAGCGTTAACAGCGACAGGACCCGGAGTGGAGCCAGCTATAGCAACTAAGTTTAAATACTCTGACTTAGAAAGCCATTTAGCTTCTTCAACAACTTCTCTCTCGATTATGGGCAGTATAGCCCAGCCGCCGCCAAACCCGACAATACCAACCTTAAGGAATCTAACAAATAGTTCTATGAGCAATGGAACGTTCATTTTCTTCACCGCTGATTTAATACCTTATAAAACTCTTAATATTTTTTACATTCTCTATAAAGCTTAATTTAGCTAGCCTTTATAAAATACGAAGAAAGCAAGCATAAACTAACATTAGCGTTTTTCTTTTTACATGCTTAGAAGTTTTTCTCCATTTTAAGGTGCTTTTATCTTCGCCAGTTTGTTAATTCAACGTGATTCCTTTTCCCAATTAAGTAAATCACCTGACTATAAGTATAGACCTATTCGTACAGTGTCTTACAATGAAATCAGATACGCTACCAACTATAAATTTACTAATAGTACCCAAACCTCTCGAACCGACAACTATTAGGTCTACCCCATACTTATTAGCTGCCTCGCATAGTTGTGGTCCTGGTTTCCCCTTTAATAGAAGAGGTTTTGCCTTAACACCCTCTCTTTCAGCTTTAAACAGCGCTCTTGCTAGTAACCTATCAGCATACTCCTTAAGAGCTCTTTCAATAAGTTCCTCCTGTGTTCTAACAATAGTTAACACTGGAGGTTTTTCAATAACATGTGCTATTAACAGTTCTGCTCCTGTTTTCTTACATAGCTCTATCGCTACTTCGAGTGCTCTTTCAGAAACCTCCGAGCCATCTATTCCTACAAGAATCCTACTTATATGTGCCATATTTGTTCTCCTCGTTCTCCTAACATTGTCATAGGTAATAATGGTTTTGTAAAATATGTTCTAGTCAAATATATTGACATTAAATAGATATTGAAATACTTACATACATGTGAGAGTAAGTTCCAAGATTAGATTTATATATTTGGTTAAATAATGTGATTTAGGGAGATATTTTGGTTAAAGTGAAAACCAAATTAGTCTTATGGGATGAAATAGTTTCTTGGTCAAGGAAGCTTGCTAGGAAAATCAAGGAATCAGGTTACAAGCCAGACATAGTGATTGCTGTTGCCCGTGGTGGCTATGTTCCAGCAAGACTTCTTTGCGACTTCTTAGGAATAGAAAACCTTGTTTCAATACAGAGCCAGCACTGGACGGAAGCAGCTAAAATGGCTGAAAAAGCAATAATAAAGTTTGAGTATAAGCTAAACCTTAAAGGTATGAAAGCATTGCTCGTAGACGATATTGTCGATACAGGAGAGTCTCTACTTCTAGCTAAGAAGTTTATAGAGAAAGAATGGAAACCTGATGAACTGAGGATAGCAGCACTTCAGTGGATATCTCCCGTAGCAAAATTTAAGCCAGACTATTATGTTGTTGAGGTGAAAGAATGGACATGGTTTCAATATCCGTGGACCAGACTAGAAGACGTTACCCAGTTTTTACGTAGAATGCTAGGTGAAGAAGGGAAAGCTAAGAAAGAATGGACATATAATGAAATAGTTGAGAAGTTTAAAGAATGGTATGGTATTGATGTTGGAGAGGCATATTACAGAGATGCCATTGAATGCCTTACTGAAGAGGGATTTCTTAAGAAAGTAAATGATAAATTTGTTTTACCTTAAGAATTGTTAGCTACACTTTTTATATTCTTAAACACTATCTTAGCTTTGAGGCTTAGAGGTGAATCTTTATGCTAGTTCCGGTTAAGGAGAAAGCAGAAATAGGTATCATCGGCGGTTCCGGGCTATATGATGTAGAGGCCTTTAAGAAAATTGAAGAGGTGAAAATATACACCCCTTATGGGCCTCCATCCGACAACATTGTTATTGGAGAGTATTCCGGTAGAAGAATAGCTTTTCTACCAAGACACGGTAAAGGGCATAAGATACCGCCTCATAGGATAAATTATAGAGCAAACATATGGGCTCTAAAATCGCTCGGTGTAGATAAGATCATAGCTGTTTCAGCAGTAGGAAGTTTAAGAGAAGATTATAAGCCAGGAGACTTCGTTATACCCGACCAGTTCATAGACTTTACTAAGAGAAGGGAATACACATTCTTCGAAGGCAGTGTTGTAGGACATTTTTCAATGGCAGATCCATTCTGTGAACCACTTAGAGAAATCATAATAGAGACTGCTAAAGAACTTAACATAAGAGTTCATGATAGAGGAACATACGTGTGCATTGAAGGCCCGAGATTCTCAACAAGAGCAGAATCAAGACTATTTAAGGAAGTATTTAAGGCAGACATTATAGGTATGACACTTGTCCCGGAGGTTATTTTAGCGAGAGAAGCAGGAATATGTTATGCTACAATAGCCATGGTTACAGATTACGATGTTTGGGCTGAAAAACCTGTAACAGCTTCCGAGGTAGCTAAGGTTATGGCTGAAAACGTTGAGAAAGCAAAGAAACTATTACTTGCGCTGATACCTAGGATACCTAAAGAGCCGCTAGTGAAATACGATGAAATACTTAGGGAGGCACTCCTATAGACCATGAAATATGATATCATTGAAGAAATAAAAAGGGAAGTAATTGAAGTAGAAAGAAAATTAAAGAAAGTAGTAACCGTTGAAGAAGCAGGTAAAGTAAAAGACATTATATCTAAAAACAACCTCATAATTACCTATTCGTACTTAAGGAAAATACCGTCATCAATACTTTACTGGACTTTAACTACGCTAAACATAGAAAAACATCATCCCACACTTTTAGATCTAACCTCTTTTCTAACACATGTTGCACCCTATAGAAGAAATTATAACTTATTAGCAATAACAAGCAATCCCAATAGCCTAAAAAGACTATATGACATTTACAGGCTTCTGAATATTAACATGTTAGTCTTATCAGAAAACATCCCTAAGGGGGTAAAGTACCCTAACGTTGTTAAATTAAATTTCGGTAGCACATTATTCGAAAACAATCTAGGATATGCAATGTATCTTTCATCTCTAGCCATAGAAACGTTACCGGAAAATGTAGTAACTAGAAGATCTTCTAGATTATATGGTGAAGTAAAGGATATGGCCAGTATTGTCTATAGCTTATTTGACAAGTATAGAAATATCATCGACAACATTATCGCCAAGGTTGTTAAGGGAGAGCATGTAGCATTCATCGCACCCGGCTATCTTAAGGACATAATTGATACTTACCTTTACCTAATACCCTATGATTTAAGGGATAAGCTTCATAGTTACGGTTTAAGCGTAATATTTGAAGAATGTCCGCAACCACGTACTAAGTTAACTTATGTTGTTTGCAGAACAGGTGTTGAAGAACTCTCCTATAGATATCTTAAATTTACGTGTAATATTGAGAATGTACTAGACTTAAACATTAACGTAGATCCTATTTCTGCCCCAATATACTTACTCTTACTTATGGAATATGTTCTTAGGTGTTTAAATACAGTAAGTCAAAATAGCCATAATTATAGCCAAGATGCATGAGAATAGGGACAATACCATGTAGGATTCTACAAGTTCTTTCTCTGTTAAAGGAGATTTAAGAGTGAATAAATGAGCCAAAGTCATAGGAGCTTCTTTAGCCCTGTTTGCGTAAATTAAACCGTTACTCTTGACTATGGTCGGTCTAATTATTTCATGTCTTTCCTTTAAACCTTTAATTGAAGTTATTATGTTAAACCCGTTCATAATCATCGGCATCATGGCGGTCATAGCTACTATTTCAAGTCTACCTATTATAGCTAAAGCCCCAAAATATGCGCCCACAAATAGGCTACCTACATCTCCGTTAAAGACTTTCGCAGGATATTTGTTATATCGAAAATACCCTAATAGTGTAGCCAACATTATCGCTGAAGCGTATATCGCGAATAAGTCGAAACCTTTGTTAATTGATTTAATTATTGAGGATACAAGTAATGCAGTAAAGCTGAAGATCATAGAGGACGGCATAACTCCGTTAAAAACATCTATCATGTTTACAGCATTCGAAGTTACAGCTATAGCAAAAGGCATTATTGCTAAGTAAACTAATGTTAACCTTGTAGTACCTATGAATGGTAACATAGGTTTAGGTACATATACCTTAAGAAAAATTATGGGGACTATCGCTAAAAACGTTAGCAAAGTTTTAGTAACTGCATCTAATTTTCTTAGGTCATCAAGTAAACCTGTAATCCCTACAAATGAGGAAGTAAGTGCCAACGCTAGTACTTTGAGCCATAAACTGCTATCAAAGAATAATGCTAAAAACAAACAAGGTATAACTGTCAACATTATTGCTAGCCCACATCCTTCCGGTATTTTAGGTTTATGGGGCTTATGAACATCTACACCCATAATACCCTTTTTCTTCATTAACCTAGCTATATATGATGTGCTAATATTGCTCAGTATAAGGGCAAGCATAGGTATTATTATTAGCAGTGGTATTATCTGGAAAATATCCATTTTACATCTCCGTGCATCACTTGCGGAGAATAATTTTAGCCATAAAACTAATTAAATCTAACCCGTAAGGTTAGAAAACATAGCGAAAACATTTTGACTATAGTTTAAGATATTCCCCTTAAACTTATCAACTGAAGTACTTCCATGTTAAGAAAAATAAAAGAGACGCATAGGGAAATATTTTAAACTAGAAGAATTCACGGTAACCGAGAAATGATAAACGTAGCTTTAATTCACGAAGCACCCATACCTACATGGTCTTGTAGACAACTCATAATTTCACTGAAAAATCTAGGTGCTAAGGTTTCTTATTTAAGAATGCAGAAGATATCTGTTGAAATATTACGTAAGGGCAATGTTAAAGTGTATTACGGGTTAAGGAGTATCGATATTCCCGACGCTCAAGTGATAAGGTCTTTAGGTTTTGCTCTAAGCATAGAGCAGTTTTTCAGAAGAATTCAAGCTCTAAAAGTGTTATCTGACCTTGATGTTTTCACAATTAACCCTATAGAGTCTATGATTATTGCTAGGGATAAGTTCTATAGTTTATTTAAACTAAAGGAAAACGGTATCCCTGTACCTTCAACTACAGTTACTGAGGATGTTCTTTTAGCTATGGAGAAGGTTAAAGAATGGAAAGAAGTAGTTTTAAAACCCCTAATGGGTTCTTTAGGTTACGGTTCCATAAAAACCAGTGAAGCAGATGTAGCATACAATATAGGTAGAGTTCTTCTCTCAATAAATCAGCCATTATATGTTCAAGAATACATTAGAAAACCTCAACGCGACATACGTGTTTTCGTTGTAGGGGATAAAGTTTTAGGATCTATCTATAGAATATCATATACTTCGTGGAAAACCAATGTTGCTCAAGGAGCAAAAGTTCTTAAAGCGCCTAAAATACCTGAAGTTGAAGAACTCGCTTTAAAAGCCGCTAAGGCCTTAAACCTGTACTACGCTGGTGTAGATATAGCTGAAACCCCTGAAAACAGCTATGTGGTTTTCGAAGTAAACGCTGCTCCTCTCTGGCGAGGATTTCAAAAAGCTACTGGAATAAATCCTGCAGATGAAATAGCTAAGTTTGTAATTGACCACATTAAGAAGTAAGGCTTAATATTTACTATTTGACTAACATTTCATAGATGAAGAGTAGCAAACCATCTGAAAACGTGATGAAGAGCTCTCAAACTGATATGCTTTAAACTTTCACGGTTTTCTCTTCTTTAATAACACTCAGCACGTACAACACATAAACTTCTCTTACACCATTTACTTTCCTTATCCTATTCACTATTTCACTTAGCTTCACCCTGTTTTCAACTAGAATTCTTAGAAGTATCTGGTATTCTCCAGTTACATCATATATTTCGTATATTTCATCAATATTAGATAGAACTTTAAGAACCCTTTGATGCTGTCTTGGGCTAGTCTTTACTAAGACATATGCTAAACTGTTTTTACCCAAAGCTCTATAATCTATGTTAGCCGAAAAACCCTTAAGAATACCTGCTTCTCTAAGCTTCTTTATTCTAAGATATATCGTGCTTTCACTTACATGAAGCGTTTGCGCTAGTCTGGAAAAAGGTATTCTACCATCAGCTTGAAGAGCAACTATTATTTTCCTGTCAAGATCATCGAGTTCCACCATAATACTTAAGCCTCCGAGATAGAAATGTTAAGGTAAGGTAATTAATATTTTGAGGATGGAAATGTCTATGAATGCTCTCGAAAGGGAAATAACTATTCTTGAGATCTCGCTCTATCATATGTTAAAGGCGATTTTCTCGGAAAATTTAGAGGATTTTGCTTTTTCAATAAAGTTGCTATTTGAGCTAGAGCCGTTTAAGGATAGAAGGGTAAGAAATGAGCTTATTGAAATGTTTGTACAGTATGCTAAGAGAAAAGGCCATACTGTCGAAGATATTTTAGAAGTAGAAGATAAGGCTGGTTTATTTATAGAACCAGAAATTCTCACCAAAATCTATGGTAATAGGACAGTATTTGTTTAAACTTAATTACTACCACTCAGTACCTCTAAGCTAGAAAGTATGAGCGCCTGGTTCAAGGAAAAATTCCTGTTAAAAGCTAGGGAAGTTGATTACTTAGACTTCATAGTTTATAGTATAAATGAAGTAGAAGTAGCGTATAGGGGTAATAGTTTTGAAGAAAACTCTATCAAAAACGTTGTTTATGTTGTGCGAGTATTCGACAAAGGAGTATGGTCTATTAGATCTACGTATGACCCTAGGATAATAGACAAATACATCGAACTAACGGTTTCAGAAGCTAAAAGGTTAAGTGCAAAGATAAAACCTATGAAATGGTGCGAGCTGGAGAAACCCGTTACAGGAAGTTTTCAAATAGGAAAAGGTAAAGTATGTTCTACAAGCAGAATTAAAGAAATTGCGGAAATGCTAGGTGATAGGCTTAAGGACAGGGGTTGTTCTGAAAGCGAAATTATTATAACGTGTTCACGTGTTTTAAAAGAATATCTTTCCAGCGAAGGAGCTAACGCGATCGAAGATAAAAACACTGTTGAAATAGCGATGTTTGGAACTGTTCAAGGATATAGGAGAGGTATTGCAGGAGAAGTAGTAGGGTTTTCTGGCTCCTTAGATGATATTTCCGAGAAAGTATTGCTAAGCATTGCAGATAGAGTTTCTGAAAGAGCTAGGAGCATAGCTTATGCTAAACGCATGCACCCTTTAAGAAGAGGTCTAAAGTGGGACGTAGTTTTTGATCACACAACTTCAGGAGCTATATTCCATGAGCTAACCCATTTACTGGAAGCTGATACTATACAGATGAAACCTAAAATACCTTTGAGAATCACAACGACGGACTTGACTATTATAGATGATCCTACAATACCATGGGGCTACGGTTCATACGCATTCGATGATGAAGGAGTATATGGTAAAAGAAAAACTCTAATTGAAAATGGAGAATTAGTGTCACTAATACATACAAGGCTAACATCTAAAATGTGGAACGTGGAGCCCACAGGCAATGCTAGGGGAATATTTCATAAACCAAAGGCTCTTATGAGCAACATAGTCGTGAAACCGTCAGATTGGAGCTTACAAGAGCTAATTGAGGAAACAAGAGAAGGAATATATATTGAAGGTCTTGTAAAAGCTGATATATCAAGCGAAGGAGTATTAACACTTGTTCCTGAAGCTGGGTGGATCATTGAGAAGGGTGAGCTTAGGGAACCTGTGGTTGTAAACTACATTAAACTGCAAGTACCTAAACACTTAAACTTCATCGAAGGACTAGGAAAAGAATTAAAACAAAGACCATCTGTAGAGAAAGGCCACAAAGTTTCTGAATTCGCTCCTCCAATAAAAATAAGGTCCGTAGTAGTAGGGTAAGAAAATGTTCGGAAAATATGAAGTAAGAAACAAACTACTTATTAAGAAAGACATGTTGGAAATCAACATATCGAGAATTGCTGAGAACGTTTTCAAGTATTATAGAAAGTATGGAGACAATAGGTTGTCTAAGAAAATAGTTGTTAAGGAGGTAAATTTAGGTATATACCCCTTACCTCCTCTTAACCAAAAATACTTCATCTCAAACACTATATACTTAAGGCTTAAATCAACGGTAACATTATCGCCTAAAGAGAAAGCAATAGTGTACTTTAAAGCACCTATAGATATAGGTGTAGTTCTCTACAAAGATAACGTGAACACCATTATAGACAGAGTAACTCTTACTAGGGAAAAATATGCAATATACGGGCCTATAGAGAATGGGTTGATATGTAGGTTTTACATTACAGACGTATATCATGAAGAACCTGAAATAACAATGGGTGAGGCTGTAGTTAAAGTAGAAATAGACAATGTAAGCAACTATTTTATTGAATTATCGAAAATAGTCATACCAGTAGCGGGTATCAACATATTCTATAAGGGCGAAAGAGCACATTATGGTTTATTTAGGGTGAATATAGAATCTCCGGACAGTATTTCTATTAGATATGTAAAGGAGATTGAAATACCAGGTTTCTATCGAACACCTATAACAGTAGGTCAGTTTAAAGAACATTTAAAAATGGAATGGGGTGTAAGTTAGTGTTTCAGTTGCAAGGATATTTTGAGTTTTTAACGATAATAGACTTTATTGCTGCTTTTCTTTATGTTGTGCTAGGTTTTGTAATAGCTAAACTAACTGCAAGATATACCTCCCATATACTTAAAGGCAAAATTCCTCAGCACCTCTTAGCATTTACCAGCAAGGTAGTCTTCTATATAATATTCTTAATATCAGTAATTTTAGCCCTAATAGTGTTGGGAGCAGAAAAATATATTACTGGAATACTCGTCGCAGGCGGAGTAGTAGGTGTTATTTTAGGTTTTGCTAGTGAGAAAGCTGTTTCTAATTTTATTTCCGGAATATTCTTACTAGTAGATAGGCCGTTGAACATTGGAGAACCTGTTAAGATAAAGAATGAAGCTGGAATAGTAACTGACATTAGTTTTCTATCTACGAAGATAAAGACGTGGGATGGAAGATACGTTAGATTTCCGAACTCTGAAGTTTTCAATGCAACAATAACGAATTATGGTAAGTATGTTGCTCGTAGGTTAGATATTACCGTAGGAGTAGCGTACAAGGAGGATCCTTACAAGGTTGTTGAAGCAGTAAAAAAGGCCGTAGAAGAACATCCTTATGTGCTTGCTGAACCAGAACCGGAAATCTTCGTGGAAAGCTTAGGAGAAAGTAGTGTTAACATCGCTATTAGGATGTGGGTTCCATCGCCTATATGGTTTAAGGTTAGAAAAGAGATAGTCTCTATAATTAAAAGCAAACTTGAGAGAGAGGGTATAGAAATACCATTTCCGCAAATAGTTGTATGGTTTAGAACGCCATTGGAGCTTAAGCAAGGTTAACCTTGACAGGTATTCCTTTAAGTTCAAAAATTTTCCTCAGTACTGAAATGTCTACGTTACTGAGTCTTTTACTTAATTTAATTTTTATTACAATACCCTCTCCTAGAGGCCCAGGTGAACCTTCAAAATCGTATATCATCTTAATATCTTTTCCCTCTAAGGTATTATTAATGATCTCTATTATATCTCTTGCATCTATGTGTGTTGAAATCCTTCTTACAATTATCTCCCTTTCTCCTAATTCAACAATCATTTCCTACATTACTCCTATATCTTCATGAACATATTACATTATTAGTACGTAAATATCCTATTTAAAATATTTTTATCTATATATTCTCTAGCTTCGTCAAGCATTTTGGCTATTGCGATTTGAGGATATATTTTAAGGTATATTTTAAGAGATGATTGCGGGAATTTGGAGGCTAAATCTAGGGTTTTAATTAAGTGTTTCTGAAGCTTTGTTGCAGCTTTGTCTAAAATATTTTCTTCGGTAATAATTGTAGACAATGAGCTTTTAGAAAATAGAGCCAGTTTTGCTATTTCCTTAATCTTCTTGTTTTCCGAAATCCATGTTAAAAACGCTATTAGACTCGGTGAAAACTTTACTGTGTCAGACCTTTTTCTAACCATATTAACTATGTCTACAGTGTCATCTGCTATTTGGAATGTTAGGCCTAGAGATGATCCATAACGATATGCTAGTTCCTCGTATTCTGTTTTTTCCGCTGAAATCGCACCCATTACTGCAGCTACAGCAAAAAATTCTCCTGTCTTGAGCTTAGCTATTACTTTGTATATTTTCTCATCAAACGACGAACTTCTGGTAATGTCCGCTATGCCTCCCTTTACAATGTTTATCCATGCTCTATTGAATACTTCGATAGCTCTCCATCCATATTTTCTGAAAAGCATTAGTCCTAAAGATACAAGGTAATGTCCTATAATTATAGCCGCAGAAATACCATATCTTTTCCAGAAGCTCAGTTTATTTCTCCGTATCTCGTCTCCATCTATTATATCGTCATGTATTAATGATGCATTATGTATAAGTTCTACAGCAACAGCTGCATCTAATGCTCTTTCAACATTTCCACCTAGTTCTTCACAAATTAGTAGTGTTAATACTCCTCGTAGCTTTTTTCCTCCCTTAAGACTATAAAGAAGCATTTCTCTAACATTGGCTCTTTCAAATATAGGGTCTAAAGTTACATTACTTATTAGCTGCTCTATTCTATCTTCAATAAGTTTCTTTCGGCTCTCATAGTATGACATAAATGATTCTATATTATTCTTTAACACTATAACCCACTTACCCTCACTATATTCTGATAGTCTCTTTTCCCGACTCAATTATCGCTATAGCTCTAACAGGTGATGCTGAACCAGCTCTTATTTTTAATGGGAGACCTATGAACTTAAATCCTATATTACCTAGTAATAGGTCTAGATTTGTTAAGTTCTCGTAGATTAGTATTCCCTGTGACAGTAAAGTTTTATGTGCAGGATAGGGATCATGATCTATGCTTGGAGCATCTATTCCTACAGCATTAACTTTAAGTCTGGCTAAATACCGGGAAGCTGCCCATCCTAATCCAGGATGGTTAAAGAACTCTGAAGTACCTATTTTCTTATCATACCCTGTGTAGAAGAGTATAATCCATCCGGGCCCTATTGTTAAATTTAATTCTCTTAGAACTTTATCGATATCTTCTACGGTTATTTCAGACTTAGGGGGTTTTTGAGAAACATCAATGACTACACCTTTCCCTATGCACTTCTCTAAAGGAACGTGCTCAACAGTTATCCCGTTTTTTATGAAATGGGCTGGCACATCTATATGTGTTAGTGTATGTTCCACAAACATAAGTAAGTTCGCATAATATCCATGTTCTTCAATACTTGACCACTTATGAACTATGGGTACAGGGTATCCTGGAAATACCGGTGCTCCACTGTGTATTTCAAACGATAAGTCAATAATTTTCATATTCCATCCTCCTACCTATATAGTTCGTTTTAAAGTTTAATAGATTAAATGAGAGCTTAAAGGTTATTTTATCGTACTACTTTGGTCTCACATAACCCCATTTTTCAAGAGCTCTCTTGAGCTCTTTATGTTCCTCAGCATATTGATCTAAGGGTATTTTCTTTATTGCAGCATCTAATGCTTGCCTCACGGCCTTAGCGCCAGCATAGGCTCCATCTGGATGCCCTAAAACGCCTCCACCAACTTGAATTATAATATCTACCCCCATGACTTCTATAACTTTAGGTAAGAGGCCTGGATGTAAGCCTCCAGAGGCTACTGGGAGTACTGGTTTTATATGGTGCCACTCTTGCTCCAGCAATATGTCGTCTTCAGGAATGAATGTTTTTTCCGTTATTTCTTTTTGTATCGTTAGTACATCCTTAACCTTAGCTTCCATTTTTCCTACAGGAACACCTATGTGTATATGGTCTACGCCTATTAGTCTAGCTAGCTTAGCTACCATAAGCATAGACATTCCATGTTCAGGGTTTCTCGTAAAGGCTGCATGGAAAGCTCTATGAGCGTGAATAGCTAGTTTTAGTTCTTCAAGTTCCTCTCTAAGTGTTTGTAGTGCTGCCCAACCAGCTGTTAGTATGTCTATCATTATGAACTCGTTGCCGTAGTCTGCAACAGCTTTTGCTCTCTTTATCATTTCTTTGGTTTCAGCTGTTATATTTACGAGATAGCCTTTTCTCTCGCCTGTTTCATTTTCTACTTTATCTATTACTTTCATTACAGCATCTAGCCTTTTCATGAATGGGTTGAATTTTTGATTTGTTAAATTTTCATCGTCTTTCAATAAATCCACACCACCTGATAGTATTTCGTAAGCTACTTTAGCATAGCGCTCTGTATCTAAGCCCACTTTCGGCTTAGGAACAGTTGCCGTAATAGGTCTGCCATATACTTTTAACTTCTCTCTTACTCCTTTAATGCCAAATTGCGGTCCCTTATAGTACTTAATTAGTTCCTTAGGAAATTTGGCGTCAATCAGCTTTAATGCTTCAAGAGCTCTCATACCGAAAACATTACCTGCAATAGAACTTAAGATCTGAGGTACACTATCAGGCTCGAAAAGCTCTAGAGGATATGCTACCTTAATTACACCGTTTTCTCTAATTTCGTAAACCCTAGCCATAAGCCTTCTTAGATCTTCAGTCATTGTGGTTAGTGTAGTCCATGTTCCTATACTACTTTCTGAAGCAACTCTACCAGCAGCCTCCTTTAACGTAATATCTCTAGGTTTAACTTTGAACACGGCTATGAGATCACTTTCGCTAGGCTTATAGGTTAAATCAACAAACTCCTCATACCATTCAAACTTTGACATACTTTTACCCGAGAAACAACTGGTGCTTACAGATAATTATGTGTTATTTACATAAACCATAGGGGCAATGCTATGATGTACGTTAGTACAAGCGATACCGTAGTATAAGGTATGGTTATACTATAAAATTTTCGTAAACTTGTCTTGTAACCTTTACTTCTTAGAATAGTTAATGCAACGTATAAGGCGGGTGCTCCTACCACAGTATAATTGCTTCCAAGAGTGCCTGCCCAAACTAAGGCCCAGTAGAGCGGCGAAGGATGCGCAAGTATGCCTTTTTGAACGAGCTCTTTCAATGTTAAAAGCAGTGTTAAAATATAGGCATCATGTTCTATAAACGCCACTAAGGGTGCTGTAATCCAATATAAGAGAGTTGTAGCTACAATGGTCTGACCAGTGAAAAACCCCTCTAGAAAAGATGCTAGTAGCCGAAGCAGCCCTTTATATTCAAGCGTTCTCGCAAGGATAAATAGTGATGAGTAGAATAAAACCGCGTCCCATTGAATATTCTTAAGAACCTCTTCAAAGGATGGTCCTTCAACCTTCCTTTTATATCTCAGTAATTCCACAGTTAAACCTAAAAGAATAGCCATGCTCAATGTTATTAAACCTAGTTTTAAATCATAAAAACCTGTAAGCTGCTGTAAATGCGCTTTTAAAACGTAGCTTAATTCTCTTCGCAAAGACATTAAAACTATGGTTAACATGAAAAAGCATGAAGAAATCTTAGCAAGCCCGTAATTTATGTCTTTCAACTGCAACATATTGTAAGATATGGTGTTAACTGAATGCTCCCTTAGAAAGAATTTATAAAAAATAAGCAATGTTAGAATAAAGGACAGCGTCAATATAGGAAATGAAGAAGGTTTTCCCTCATAAATAAGGAAATCAACAAATTCAAAACCTACAATACTGTGAAGCATTTGGGGAGGTAAATCTCCAAGCAATAAAGCTGTTCCCATGAAATTTGCTGACAAACTTACGAGTAGAACACCATTTACAGGGGATTTCTTAAGATTCTTTGATACTTCAATTACTATAGGAGCAAACAATAGAACAACTAGAACATTGTCAACGAACATCGATATAAACCCTGCTAGAAACGATAGAAGGATAATAAACGCCCTATATGTTCGAGTACGTTTACCAATATTGCTTATCAAAATATGAGGTATTCCAGCTTCAATCATGTATGAAGTTATAATCCACATACCGAGCAGTATTGCAATAATGTTCCAATCTACGAATTCGCCTAGAGCTTTATTAAATGGTGCTAAGCCTAAAAATATCATTAAGCTAGCTCCTATGAGGCTAGCTAAGGTTTCTGGAAGAGCTCTAAAGACTATGAGGGCTATCGTAATTACAAATATTATTAGTGTCAATGTTTGGTCTATCGCTAGCATTGCTTCCATACCACTTCTAAATGGTTTAAATCTTAAACTTATTATAAAAGTATCTAGGCATACTGTACGTAGAGGTTGGAAGACTTGGTCACGATCGAAGTCCCTAAGTTTGAAATAAGGAAAGAAACTTTGCGCTTGCCAAAAGAAAAATCAGCGCTAATAATAGTAGATATGCAAAATGATTTTGTACATCCTAAAGGGAAGCTTTTTGTTCCAACAGCTCCTGGAACAGTCGAGCCTATTAAGAGACTTTTAGAGAAAGCTAGAGCAAAAAATGTCCTAGTAATATACACCCAAGACACGCACTACTTAGATGATCCAGAATTTAAAATATGGGGTGAACATGCAGTAGTAGGGACATGGGGTCATCAAATAATAGATGAGCTTAAGCCGCAAATACCTAAGGAGATAGTTGTGCAAAAGACTAGGTACGATGGGTTCTTCGGTACACCTCTCGATAACATACTGAGGTCAAGAGGCGTAGAATATGTGGTTATAATGGGGACTGTAGCTAACATATGTGTGTTACATACGGCATCTTCTGCTGCACTACATGGATATAAGATAGTGCTACCTGTAGATACAATCTCAGCTTTAACAGAATTTGACAAATACATAGTTTATAGGCAAATAAGCTTCCTATACAAGGGTATACTAACAGAGAGTAAGTACATAGACTTTAGCTGATTTTTCTTAACTCAGAAATTATCGTATCCTTTAATTCTTTAACTCCTATACCTTTAAGTGCGCTTATTTTAAATAAGCGCTCATAACCTTTAGATTTTAATGTACTTATTAATTCTTTAACCTTTGATAAGTCCGCTATATCGATTTTGTTTAATGCTACAATTATTTCTTTATCAAACGCTTCTTCAATATCTGATAATACGCGCAATTGCTGTTTTAACGTGTAGTAGCCTGTAATTGATACATCAAAAAGGTATACTATTATTCCTTTAACATGTTTAAGAGCAAGTATCGCCTGAAGTTCTATAGGATTCCTCTCTGATAATGGTCTATCAAGTAGTCCAGGAGTATCGATTGCTTGAAATTTAAAATCTCGACCAATTATATGTCCAAGTATAAGATTTCTTGTCGTAAAAGGATAAGGAGCTATCTTAGGTTTCGCAGTGGAAATAGCTTTTACTAAAGTTGACTTACCTACTTGAGGCATACCGGCGACTATTGCTGTCGGCGTTTCCGGATCTATTGAGGGTATATCCCTTAACTTTAAAGTAGTGTGTGCTAAGAAGTCTATGTACTTCCTATTTCTCTTCAGTACAGATAATAACCTTCCAATACAATTTCTTCTTATTTCAGCATACTCGCTAGGTTTGCTGGCCAAGCGAAACATGCTTAGACATTCCTTATGTATTTTATCGAGAATTCTAATAGCTTTAGAAATCCTTACAATAGACTTTTTATAGTCATTAGCACCTACTAGCACATCTAGTAGGTCTAAGTAGAAGGGGTGAATCTTACTAATATGCGGCATGGTATGAACTATTTTCTCAAAATAATTCTTAACATTGCCATAAACGAGATTTATTCTAGCTAGCTCTTTAGCCTTAATTGTCATATCTTTCGACGTTTTTAGCTTCCTATTTAACTTCATATACCTGGCGCTAATCTTTTCCCTTAAATCCTCGTAGGTTAGTAGTCTCCCTAGGTTTTCAAATGGTGAAGTCAATTATCTAACCCTACCTAGTTATGTAAATGCAGACGTTTTTTTATGTTAGCCTCAACCACATAAACCTTGAAAATACGGAACAATATAGAGTCTATAGTTATCAATCTTAATTTTTCAGAGAAACACTTACTCTACTTGATAAATTATGCGCAAACCCAAGAAGAAGTATAAGACTGTCAGAATAAACATCCCCTTTGAAGAATATATTGTTATTAATGAGATCATAGCTAACAAGGGGTATAAGGATGTTTCTGAATGGGTAAAGAACATTGTTGCTAGAGAAATCAGAAAGTTGAAAAATGAACTGCAACCGTCCGGATGGGTTAAACTAGACGTAGATCCTTTGAATTTCATAGATGCTTTGTCTAAAGAATTCATGAAGCAATGTACCTCAACTTATGGCATATCATCTATACCCTTTAAGGTTCTTGCTAAAGATTTCTCTGAGCAAGAAAGGATAGTATCGGACCTATGTAAACTACTGGAGACATCTGTTTATAACGCCTTGAAGCTGTTTAGTGCTGATAAACTACTTTCAACCTATAGATGTTATGCTGAACCGCATAAGATGCCTTTTGCAAGCTTAGTTTTTTACATAGATGAATATCCTTATAGCGTCCTTGTTGAAGGGAGTCTTCTATTTGATGAACAATTGAGAGCAAGCTTTACAATAAAGGGTTTAAGAATAAGCGGAGACCTAGTCTTAACATACTGGCATAAAAAATTGTTTGAAATTCTAGTAGGAGAACTGGAAAGATGGAAACCCAAAGTCGAAGGAGGAAATGTTGTATTAACGCTATCAAGCTATGAGGAAAGAGACTTTGAAAAAGTACTACTAAACACATTAAAGGAGTTTGGAGAAATCTTAAGTAGTGAAATAGTTAGTGTAGATTCATACATAGGTGTAAACAGTATTAGAGCTGAAGGAGAATACTCTAGAAACAACATCTTCTATACAATTATCATTGATGGTGTAAAGGAGGAAATTAGGCCTGAAACCTACAATATTTCATTACGTCTTACAGCTTAAAGGCTAGGATTAAAAGATAAATCTCTCTACTCAAATCATTATACTTAGATGATGAACTGTTCCGACCACTGCAGATTCTGCAGGCATGAAGAAGTGGCGGCTGTCTGATAAATTGCCTAAACGCTCTTCTTTTGGCTACTATTAGCTGTGTTATGAGATAGTTAGGTTTATAAAACCTCCTCTATTATGGAGACTGTATGCGGGAAACAGGGATAGAATACTATGAAAACATATACCATCGAAGAACTTGCTAGTAAATATTGTAGAGTACATAGGGACCTATTACCCTATGTCACATGGAGACAACTATACAGTGGTTTAGCTGGACTTATGCCCTTTAAATATGTTGATTCAAAAAGAGAAATAATTGAAGTTTGCTCTACAGCTGATCTGAATAAGGTTGTAAGAGACATCATATACTTTATCAGATTGAGGAAGTCGCAAATACGAAGTAGAAAATCTTAAAAAATCAACATAAGTACATACTGAACCTAACTGCAGTGTATTAAAGAATAACTAGGTGCTCATTGTTGAAAATAATATTTGTAACCTCATCACCAAGGAGGATAGAACTTCTGGGAAAATTCAATATTAAAGTCGATATTGTAAAGCCAAAGTTCGAACCTCGAGTTTCATTTAAGGACCCTTGCAAAACCGCCACTATGAAGGCCAAAGGGAAAATTCAATCAACATTGCTCAAGATTCCGCAAGATAGCATAGTTATAGCGGCTGACACTGTAGTATATGCGGATGGGAGAATAATAGAAAAACCGAGGAATGAAAGAGATGCCATTAAGATGCTTAAAAGACTTAGCGGAAAAACACATTATGTAATCACAGCACTGATTTTTGCATCTCCAGGCAAAGTGATCGCTAAATGTGTTAAAACCATGGTTAGTTTTAAAAAACTAAGTATGAAGGAGATAATATGGTATATTAAAACCAAAGAGCCTATGGACAAAGCAGGTGCTTATGCCATTCAAGGCTATGGAGCACTTTTTGTTAAAAGAATAAAGGGAGATTACTATAATGTTCTAGGTTTACCTTTAAACACAATATACACTGTGCTGAAGAACGAATTTAATGTAAACCTACTCGAAGCAATCAATATTCCAAAACATAATGTGTAGTAGCTTATATTCCCCTAACCTTGAATGCGTTGTAAAAATGTTTTTGATGGTGGGCCCGCGGGGATTTGAACCCCGGACCTCCGCCTCGTAAGGGCGGTGTCCTAACCGGGCTAGACGACGGGCCCTCCAATTCTAATAGTTTTCATAGATTCTCTAAATATAAAATTTTTATTTATAAAGAATATGAAGAATCAGAATGCTTAATGTTTTCCACTCCTCGGTATGTTAAACACTACTTAAATAGTGTTATTTCAAATATTTTTGATAAGCACATCATTAAAAACGCTAGTGCTATCGTGGCTATGACTATAGCAATCATTGCCTATCTCCCATATACCTTTAGATATTTATAAAGGCGAATAGAGAGTTCCCTGAAAGTATTCTCTTATTACGGAAATGGTGGAAAGCTGAAGAAACATTTTAAACCCTTCAAACAATTATTTCTAAAGCGGTGCCGGGGTAGCTCAGCTGGTAGAGCGCCGGGCTGTTAGCGGGGGGAGATTCGAGTCCTCTAACCGGTCAGAAACCCGGTGGTCGGAGGTTCGAGTCCTCCCCCCGGCGCCATAGCATCATTTCTTCCCTCACGTATTCCGGCTAGATAAGGTAACTATTGAATACTTGTTATTCTAAAGTTATATTATGGGTTTAGATTATGATAGTTGCTCTGCCTAAGGCAAAAACTAAGGGGGTAATGTCCTTAGAGGAGGCAATATATGTTAGGCGTAGTAGGCGTAGTTGGAAGAAAGACGTAAAAATTCCGTTAAGGCATGTTGCTCAGATACTTTGGGCAGCTCAAGGGATAACGAATTGGGAGGAAGGATTTAGAGCAGCTCCTTCCGCTGGGGCAACATATCCTTTAGAAGTATATGTTGTAGTAAGGAAGGATGGGGTTGAAGGGTTAGACAAAGGTGTTTATCGCTATGATCCTTATAAGCACTGTTTAGTGAAGACTTTAGACACCGATGTTACTTATGAGCTTATGGAAGCTTCTCTTGGTCAGTATTGGGTGGGAACAGCTCCTATAAACCTAGTCATTGTAGCTGAATATGCTAGAACTACAAGGTTTTACGGTGATAGGGGTTATAGGTACGTTCACATGGAAGTCGGACATGTAGGCCAAAATGTTTACCTTCAAGCCGAAGCTTTAGGCTTAGGAACAGTTGCTATTGGAGCATTCTATGATAATGAAGTGAGAAGAATACTCGGCTTATCTAGAAACTTAGCACCCCTTTACATAATGCCTGTAGGGTACCCTGAGAAACGCTAGAGACATTAATTTATATTATTCCTTTACGTATAAGCCTGTTTTTCATCATACCTATTTCTTCTTCAGGGAAGTATTTTAGAAGTTCCATTATTTTCCTCTTATTTATTTTCAAATAGCCGTCGTCAATTAGGTTTTTAATTTTAACTAAATCCCTGTCGTCGACTCTTCTACCTATCCTAGCCTTTAGCACTATGTATGCTTCTAATGAAATAATCTTTACCTTATACTTGTTTATTTTAAGCTTCCTCACTTCGTTATTTATAATTTCATCTGGAATGTAGAAGTCATGTATGTTCTCATAAAAGTCTACAAAGAATTCCCCATATTCGTAAGGAATTATCAGCCTCGGGGTCCCATAGTCCGTATAAGTGTAGTCCCAACCCTTAGATATTGCTATGTTTTTGAAAAGATCTTCTTCAAGAAGAGGACTCCTATTTGTAACAAAGAAGTCGATATCCTCATCTTCCTTAAACAAGCCCCCTAAAGCAAAAGAAACCACGGTACTTCCAACTACTACAGCATCTATATTATTTACCTTAAGCTCTGCTACTACTTCCCTTAATATTTTCTTTAACTCTTCAACCATTAACCATAACCTCATTGTTTAGTGGAAGCATTGTTACTAAATATTATCAGTACATAACATTTTAAAATGTGTTCTTCTTTAAGTATGTTTTGGAGCCGGGGTGCCCGAGCGGCAAGGGGACGGGCTGCAGTGGACAAGTAAACCGCCCATCCACGTAGGAACCCGTTTTACCCGGGTTCAAATCCCGGCCCCGGCTCCAAAATACCCTTATCATAAGCACATCATAGTATGAATGCTTAGAATTCTCAGTAGTAGATATGAGAAGATTTAACCAGGTTTAGTATGGGCAAAAAATGTTTTCATTTTCATAAATTAACTTTTCTTTTAAAATTTGAAGATAATTTAAAGTTTATGTAAAATAGCATAAGTAAAACCAGCAAGGCCTGTATAAAACCTCTACGGAAAAAGAAAAGAGGAATTGAGAGGAACAGAGTTAGTAGATTTTTCCTTTCCTTAACCTCTAATGACGTTGTAATTAAGGGGAAAACACAGAACCTTAAAGATGGCTGCTTAGTTATTGAAAATAACATGAAAGATATTAGAGAAAGGGAAAGAACTCGAACATAAGTGGATTTCCCCCTGCCTATGATTACAAGTGATACAAGAAAGCCTATTACTATGAATACGTAGCCAGCAACATTGATTATATTCTTGGGTAAATTAATTACCGGAATACTAAATCCGTAAGAGTAGGTAATCCATTTAATTACCTCAGCGGATTTTCTAGCGTGAAAAGAATAGATGTTTAAGTAGTTAGGAAAAATAACTATAGGAATAATTAAGCCCATTAAAATAGAGGACCACAGGATAAGCATCGATTTAAACATAAACCGTTTTTCTTGCTGCGTATAATAAAAGTAAGGTAAAAAGAAACTAGCAAGAATCGTATACCACTTAGTGGCTATGGATAAACCTAGAAGGATAAGGGAAAGTAGCCTGTCTTTAGGGTAAAGGTAAATGCTAAGGAGAAGAAATAGAAGGAAGAAGTAGTCTGTTGGATGAAGAGTTATAAGGCCCAAGCGCAAAAAGGGGAATGTAAGAAGACCAAGTATCATGAATGGTGCTATTTCAAAATTTGTTCTTTCAAGTATAATGTAAAATATGAACCAATCCAGAATGTGTATTAGCAAGAAAGCTAATTTGAATAAAATAAGTGTAGGGAAGAGTAAGCGGAATAGAGCTATTAGAATTAGAGCTAATGGAGGATATGGTGAAATTTTAGGTTCTTCATCGTAAAATCCTTTCTAAACCATATTCTAAGATTCTGGTTCCGCGAATAAAGTCCATTCTTTCATCATAGAATACGTTAAATCCTCTTAAAGCAAAAGCGAGACCATAACCTATAGCTATAAGACCTAATAAGCCATAAGCTATTTTCCGCGTTTCTTGTATATTGCTGCAGTATTTGAGCAACATATAGAAGTATTACACCTAGCGTAGATTTATAAACAGTTTTTAATTTAAACTTTACCTAACCTAAACAGTACTATTGTGATTATTCTTTATGCAAACTATCAAGACGTAATCTCGGTATCGACACCCGTAACGTTTATACATTCTCTCACGTAATTCGTGATAGTGGAGGGCCCGTAGCTCAGCCAGGGAGAGCGGCGGACTATACCGCTTCACATGTTGAAGCGGATAGGCCGATGCTCCAGACCCGTGAAAATACGGGTCTGCTGACCTTTAAGGGATGACTTAGGTCTGGAGCTTTAAGGGAGAGACCCGTAGGTCGGGGGTTCGAATCCCCCCGGGCCCACCACATAAACAAGAAGGGCTCCTAACAGTATCTCGATGTAAGCGGGAAGCAAACAAAACAAGGAAATTAAACTACACTATATTTTCTTAGCTCCTCTTTTCTTTGGCCTTAAGTTCTTACTCTTACATCTTCTACACTTAGTTGCTCCTGGAGGATTTTTAGCTCCACATTTTCTACATATCATTACATTAAGTAAGCGGGAGGCAGCAATTCTATACTTGACCGGATCAGTCACGGGCATAACTATGCCACCTTAAATTAGTAGTGCTCTATTCCACGTCTATAATTTCAGTACTAATTTAAATTTTATGGTAACCGAAAGACAGAAATATATGTAGTAATGAATTTCTCTAAAGATAAGAAAGCAATAGGTTATCTAGGCGAAGCTTTTATCTCAAAATTAGAGGTGAGGTTTTTACGAAATTACCACTATGTACGATATGTGTGAAGAGTGGTTTGCTATGTCCGCGCTGTCAAAGACTTGTTGAAAGAGGAGACTATGATGATATAGACATTGAAATAATGAAGATTCTTCTTGAGCTCGAAGAATCCAAATTCTCCATGTTAAAGGATGTTGTTTACTGTAAAAGTTATAAAGCAGATAACATGTACGTTATAGTTCTTTCAGGAAATAAGCTTGGTCCATACATGCTAGGTAAGATTGCCAAGAAACTTTCTGAAAAACTTGAAGGAAAGGTGAGGATAATTGAAAAAACAGGAAGTTTAAGGAGAATGGCTTCCCAACTTCTTCTTCCAGCAAATGTTCTAGGTGTTAACATTCTCTGGTTACCTGATGGTTCATGGCAAAGTATAGTTAGAGTTTCTAAATCTGACTCTAAAGCCTTACCCGCCGAAAAGGAGGTATTAGAGGAAATTCTAACTAAATTAAGTGGAATGGAAGTTAGAATACGTTTCGAGTAAAAATGGACAGGGAGTATTTTATGAAAACGAAGTATAAAACTCATTTTGCTATAGATGTGAAAGCTGAACTAAACGGCTCTATTGTGACTTTAGCCGGATGGGTTCATATTAAAAGAGATTTAGGTGGAAAGAAGTTTCTAATACTAAGAGATAAAACTGGAACAGTGCAGCTTATCTTAACAAAAGGTAAGACACCAGACAACGTAATAAAGATATACAATAAGCTTACAAGGGAGAGCGTAATTAGAGTTAGAGGCGTGGTTAAGGCCTCCGAAAAAGCTCCTAGAGGAGTTGAAGTAGAGCCATTAGAGATAGAGGTGCTTAGCTTAGCTAAAACACCATTACCCATAGACGTTACTGGAAAAGTACGTGCTGACATAGATACTAGACTTAACAATAGAGTTTTAGATCTAAGAAGGAGGGAAAGCCAAGCAATATTTAGAATTCAAGACACTGTCTTACAAGCGATAAGAGAAAAGTTAAGAGAACTAGGGTTTGTCGAAGTTTTGACCCCAAAAATCATAGCATCAGCTACTGAAGGGGGGGCACAACTCTTTCCAGTATTATATTTCGGTAAAGAAGCATTTCTTGCACAAAGTCCGCAGCTTTATAAGGAACTCCTAGCAGGGGCTTTCGAAAGAGTTTTCGAAATAGGCCCAGCTTTTAGAGCTGAAGAGTCAGACACACCCTATCACTTATCAGAATTTATTTCTGTGGACATAGAAGCAGCTTTCATGAACTACTTTGACGTTATGAGCGTACTTGAAGAAGTCGTGGAACATGTTCTTAGAAGAGTAAGAGAGAAAAACCTTGAGGATTTAAAAATCCTTAATTATGAGGAAGAATTCCCTAAAATACGGAGACCGGTGAAGAAAATAACGTACGATGAAGCTGTTGACATGCTTCAAGAACACGGATACCCTACTGAGAAAGGAGAGGATTTAAGCACACCAGCTCTAAGAAAACTAGGTGAGATAATTGGTGAAGAATTCTATTTCATTATAGACTGGCCTACATCCACTAGACCGTTCTACACTATGCCTAAAGAAGATAACGAGGAAAGAACGGAGTCCTTTGATTTCGTGTATAAGTGGCTTGAAGTAGCCTCGGGAAGTACAAGAATTCACAAAAGAGACCTCCTTGAAAAACAGCTAATAAGACAAGGTCTTAATCCAAAGAACTTCGAATACTTTCTTAAATGGTTTAACTGGGGAATGCCTCCACACGCGGGTTGGGGTCTTGGACTGGGAAGATTCATGTTAATATTGACAGGTAGAAGAAACATAAGGGAAGTAGTTCTGTTTCCAAGAGATAAAAAGAGACTTGTACCTTAAAACACATTTTCATTCTTCATTACTTCTCTCAAAAATATCGTTGCGTAGTATCCTTTTTCAAGAAAGAAGGAGAAATAGACATTATTATTCCATATAACATAGTCTAGTTTATTAATAGTCATAGGGGATTTTCTAAACCCTCCTTCGACAAATACATTTAACTCCTTAACTATGAAGTCTTTTGTTCTAACTTTTTCCTCTTTAAGTATATCATTCAATATAGGGTTAAATACATGGGTTTTATACCCTACAAGAGGGAGTAGGATTTTTTCCTTTAAAGGATTTATCTTGGTTCCATAATCTGCCTTGAAATACTCGTTACCTCTAATGATGATATCGTTCTTCACTGCTGTGTTAGGAGCTATGCCTTGCTCGATTCTCTTGCTAATAAAAATATTGAATATGTACGACTGGTAAGCTTCAATATAAAAATGTAGAATGAATTTAGGTAGGCTCTTTAAAGCGTAAAGATAGTTACCAGGGTTTTTAGCTAAGCTTCTAAGCAGTATTCTTTCATAAACATATTTCGACGGAAACATTTTAAGAGTCTTTTTTGCATCTTCTGTTTCTTCAAAAAACCTCCTTGCTTCAACAATTTCGCGTTTCTCACAAGGATAGGGGTGTCCTACAATTTCCAATACAGCTTGCTTCCACATACGGTTAACGATGTATTTTCCAACGACATGCGTGTTCGGCCTTATAGTGCCAAATCTTTGATGCCCATAAAATGGATAAAGTCCTCCTAACTCGCTAATTTCATATAAGACCTTGCTTATACGTTCTTCAACTTCGCCACTCCTTATTTCTCTTATTATCACTTTAAACAAATTCCCTTTAAGCATTCCCTTTCTTAATGGCTTTTCGGCTAATCCCAGAAATTCTAATATTACGTTGTTTGCTATGTTAATCTTTTCCTTAATCCCGTATTTTACAGGAAGAGAAATGTATTGATATGTTAGGGCGCGAGCATCTTTGAGACCTGCATATCCTATATCCTTTAAGGGTACTTTTAACTTTTTAGAAATAAGCATTAAAGCCAGTAAAGTGTCTATACCTTTTTTAGTTAGTTCATAGTATGCATATTTTCCTCTGTGTTTTAACAACTGAGCAGGACATATTTCTCTCACAACAAAGTCTTCGTAGTTGCACCTTATTTTCCCTCCTATTCCCTCTGATACTGTCTGGTAGTACAGTACGCCTATGTTTTTCTCGTAAGTAGGTGAAGGTTTAAGCTTCATCCTCTTACCTTAAAGTAGCTTCAGCTTACCTGTGATTTTATCTAGAATCCTGGTAGGTGCAGGGCCTATGACAATACATGTTACTGTTCCGGGTTCTAACTGTGTTCTTCCAGCATCCCTAATAATATATGCCGGTAAATTACTTTCCTTTGCCTTATTAAAAACCTCCATAAGTTCTTGAAGATTATCAACCTTCAATACTACTTTCTTCTGTCCTTGACTTAGCCATGCATGAGCTATAGTAGGGTTGTTCTCGGAAACTTTAACGTAACCTTCAACAGCGGCATGTGCCACCTGTACGGCTAATTTTCCTTTGCCCATTTTTAAATCCTGCCTTACCACTATTACCTGCTTAATTTCCTCCATGTTTTAACCCTGTTTAAACGTGTAATGTTCTAAACAGCAAACTTATATAATACGTTACCATATTAGCACTTCAGCGGTTAAAAATATTCAACAATATAGGTGCAGCAAATGTCGCTAGTGAAGAGAAAGATTAGCGCTGTTGGAATAACGACACCTGTATGTTCATGCTGCAAAAGACCTATCCCTCCAACAGAGAAAGCAGTTAAGTTCCTATGTCCCAACTGTGGGAAAGTAACTATATGGCGCTGTGAGAGATGTAGAAAACTATCAGTTCCCTATAAGTGTGTATATTGCGGTTTCGAAGGACCATAATGAGGCAGGTTCGCTATGGGTAAATTAGTCGTAATAATAAAAGTTTTCCCCAAAGACATAAACATAAACCTAGATAACCTAGTGGAAACTATAAGGAAAAACTTACCCTCATATTATGAGATAAAGAAATATGAAAAAGTGCCCATAGCTTTCGGTCTTTCAGCGTTAGTGCTTAGCATTACAATGCCTGAGGATGTAAAAGGAGGTACCGAGGAATTAGAAAGCTTAATTAAGAACTTAGATGAAGTATCTGAGGTAAATGTAGAATATGTAAGTAGAATTTAGAAGGCGATGCTGAAGTATCTGTAAGATCGGTAACTACAAGAACACGGTATTAACCTTTTAAAGTATGTACTTTAATCTTTTTATGAGGGAGAAATACTGAAAAACCGCTTTTCCATCTTAATTGTTAAGTGTGGTGCTGGAGGAAATGTCTAGTAAGGGAGAAGAGAGAAAAGAGGTAATATTGAAGGTTCTTGAGGCAAGGCAAAAGGATGTTGGCAGAGGTAAAGTCAGAATAGATATAAACATAATGAGAAAGTTGGGAATAAGTCCAGGCGATGTTGTTGAAATTGAGGGTAGGAGAAAAACAGCTGCAATAGCTTGGCCATCCTATGCTGAGGATCAAGGATTAGAAATAATTAGAATGGATGGGCTAATTAGGAAAAATGCTGGCGTCAGTATAGGAGATAAGGTAATAGTTAGAAAAGCAAAGGTAAAACAAGCAACGCTGGTAAAGCTGGCACCTTCATCTTTCAGTATAACAGCAGATCCGGGCTTTGCAAGTTACGTTAAAAGAAGGCTTATAGATTACCCACTTGTTGAAGGAGACACTGTTTTAATACCTGTGCTTGGCCAGGCAATACCGTTTACTGTTGTAGCTACGAAACCTTATGGTGTAGTCATAGTTACACCAGATACCAATGTAATCATATTGGAAAAACCCGCAGAACAAGCTAGAGTACCTAGAGTAACATATGAGGATATTGGCGGTCTCAAACACGTTATTGAAAGAATTAGAGAGCTCGTAGAATTACCATTAAAACACCCTGAGCTTTTCAGAAGACTAGGTATTGAACCTCCTAAAGGCGTTTTACTATATGGCCCTCCTGGCTGTGGAAAAACATTGTTAGCTAAAGCAGTAGCTAACGAAACTGATGCCTACTTTATTGCTATTAATGGTCCTGAAATTATGAGTAAATTCTATGGGGAGAGCGAGCAAAGACTAAGAGAAATATTTGAAGAAGCAAAGAAACATGCTCCAGCAATAATATTTATCGATGAAATAGATGCAATAGCCCCTAAGAGAGATGAAGTTGTTGGAGAAGTCGAGAGAAGAGTTGTAGCTCAGCTCCTAGCACTCATGGACGGTCTGGAATCCCGAGGAGATGTCATAGTTATTGCTGCAACAAATAGGCCTCAAGCTTTAGACCCAGCACTTAGAAGACCTGGAAGATTTGATAGGGAAATAGAAGTACCATTACCGGATAAACAAGGTAGACTAGAGATACTCCAAATACACACAAGGAACATGCCATTAGCTAAAGATGTAGACTTAAAGAAATTGGCTGAAATGACCCATGGATACACGGGAGCTGACCTAGCTGCCCTATGCAGAGAAGCAGCTATGAACGCTCTTAGAAGATATCTGCCGCAAATAGACTTAACCAAAGACCGAATACCTCCAGAAATACTGGAGAAAATGGAAGTAACAATGCAAGACTTCCTAAATGCATACAAGGAAGTAATTCCATCAGGTCTGAGAGAAGTCTATGTCGAAGTACCTGAAGTAAGATGGGATGACATAGGCGATTTAGAGGAGGCAAAACAGCAGCTAAGAGAAACTGTCGAATGGCCTCTTAAACACCCTGAAGCTTTCAGGAGACTAGGAATAAAACCTCCAAGAGGAATTCTTCTTTTCGGCCCTCCAGGATGTGGTAAAACATTACTTGCTAAAGCTGTTGCTACTGAAAGCGGTGCAAACTTTATTTCTGTTAAGGGTCCTGAGGTTTTAAGTAAGTGGGTTGGAGAATCGGAAAGAGCAATAAGACTTATTTTCAGGAGAGCAAGGCAAGCAGCACCATGCATAATATTCTTCGACGAAATAGACGCAATAGCCCCAGTGAGAGGAGCAGGTATAGGAGATAGTCACGTAACAGAGCGTGTTGTAAGCCAGATTCTAACAGAAATGGACGGCATAGAGAAACTTGAAAACGTTGTTGTTATTGCTGCTACAAATAGGCCGGACATAATAGATCCTGCGCTACTAAGACCAGGAAGATTAGACAAACTGATTTACGTACCACCACCCGATATTAAGGGAAGATATGAGATATTTAAAGT